>RPYR01000217.1 GCA_008671285.1 Collinsella aerofaciens
GCTTGGCCGAGCTCTTGCCCTTGACCGAGCCGGCAGTCTGAATGCTGCCGGTATAGAGCAGCAGCTTCTCGGTAAGCGTGGTCTTACCGGCGTCCGGGTGGCTGATGATCGCGAATGTGCGGCGCGACGAGATTTCATCCGACAGGCTTGCCATGCGGATCCTTTCTTGCATTGAGTGCATTACGTCGTTGTAACCGCACTATTGTAGCCGCGAAATCCCGCTCTAGGGCACCTATCAGGACAAATTCATCAGTTGGGGCCTGGGTAGCCGGCCCAATCCGTATTTACCTCTTGCATAACTGTGCATAGTGTATATATACTGTGCTTACCGGTTATATACACGTGTAGCCCATCAGCTAAGGAGCCGCTGTGGACATTATCCTATCCAATTCGAGCGACAAGCCCATCTACGAGCAAATAGCCTCGCAAGTCAAAGCTCAGATTCTATCGGGCACGCTCGCTGCGGGAGCCAAACTCCCCAGCATCCGTGCACTCGCGAGCGATCTTGGCGTGAGCGTCATCACCACCAAGCGCGCCTACGCCGACTTGGAGCAGCTTGGCTTTATCTGCACTGTGCAGGGCAAGGGTTGTTTTGTCGCTGAGGGCAACCAGGAGCTTTTGCGCGAAAACCAGCTCTGCCATATCGAAGAGTTGCTTGCGAAAGCGGCGAGCCAAGCCGAAACCCTGGGCGTCACGCGCGACAAGCTGCACGAGATGCTCGACCTGGTAGCCCCCGAAACCATGCAGTAGCCATCTGCAAGAAAGGCTATACCATGCAAAACCTTTTAGAACTCAAAGGCATCTCACGCCATGTGAGTGATCGTTTTTCGCTGTGCGATGTCACGCTCGCTGTGGAGCCCGGCCAGATTGTCGGCTTTGTGGGCGCAAATGGCGCCGGCAAGACGACGACCATTCGCGCCGCGCTCGGGCTTATCAAACTCGATGCCGGCGAGGTACACCTGTTTGGGCAGCACTGCGGCGCCGACGCACCCGGTGAAGCGCAGCGCCACCTGCGTTCCCACATCGGTCTTGTCCTGGACACGTGCCCCTTCCCCTCCACGCTCAAGGTGGGCCAGATCGAGTCGCTCGTAGGCCCGGCGTACCCCACGTGGGACCGCGAAACGTTCGCCCGATTCATCAACCGATTTGGCCTCGATCCCAAGACAAAGGTCAAGGACCTCTCCCGCGGCATGGGCATGAAACTGCAGCTTGCCTGCGCACTCAGCCATAAGGCCAAGCTGCTCGTTTTGGACGAAGCCACCGCGGGCCTCGATCCCATGGCACGCGAGGAGCTGCTTGATGAGCTGCTCGCCTTTGTTTCCGACGGCCTGCACAGCGTGCTGCTCTCGAGCCACATTACGTCCGACCTCGATCGCGCTGCCGACCGCGTCATCTGCATCGATAACGGCTCGATTGTGTTTGACCTGCCGCGCGAGGACATTACCGACCGAGCCGGCATCGCCCACTGCACCCAAGCACAGGCCGCCGAGCTTATGGCTTGCGTCGAAGGTGCCCGCGCCGCCCGCCATGCCTACAGCGTGGACGTACTCGTACCCAACCGTCGCGAAACACTCGAGGCCTTCCCCGAGATTCCCTGCGATCGGGCAACCATTGATGACTATCTGCGCCTCATGCTGAAAGGGGCTTCGAAATGAAACGCGCCTTTATGTCCGAACTCGCCATCGTTCGCACGCTCATCCCGAGCATCGCGGGCGTCGGCCTGTTTTTATTCGTCGTGCTGACTCTTGCCAACGCGTCGGATGGCGACTCTGGCACAAGTGCCGGCGCCTGTGCGGTCAGTGCCATGTCGCCCATCATGGTCATGAGCTCGCTGGCCGGCTTCGACAATCAAAATGGCTGGGAGCGCTATCGGGCAACGCTGCCCTTCTCGCGCAAAGACATTATTTGTGCACGCTACCTGAGCGTTATTGTCTTCTCAGCCGTCATGGCATGTGCAGCTACGCTTTTGCGTATCGTCGCCATCCCGCTCTTCAACAGCGCGGGCATTCCTTCGACGGGACAGACGGTCTTTGAAATCGCAATCGCCTCGGCAGCATCGATGCTCATCTCCCTCATGATGGTGTTTTTGGCGCAGCCGCTGTTCTTTCGCCTTGGACACATGGAGGCGCTGCGCCTATCCGTTGGCCTGTTTGCCCTGCTCGGGTGCCTTGCCATGGCCACGCTGAGCTCCTCCAACCCCATTAGCAACTGGCTTATGTCGATTGCCGGAGCGAATCCCGATCCTTCCGTTCTTGGCTGCCTGTGCGCAGGAATTGCCGTACTGGCCCTCGTGCTATGTGCAATCAGCTGCACCATCAGCATCAAGGTCTATCGAGCACGCGATCTGTAATCGACGGCTAAAGGACTTGGGCGGCACCCCACCTCATTTACTAGATAAGACGAAGCAGTAACAACGTCGCTACACCCTTCACGGCATGCCGTTTAGATCTTGGAAACCAAAGAGAAGTCGACAGCATATCGACAATTCGAGCCTTAACCAAATGGCTCCCCGGAACATGACCCCCGTCTCGCCGCGGCCATATCAAACCTTCATGGTGGGGCGGTATCCTCATGTCCATAAAACTCGCAGGATAAACCCATTATCCAAGGAGGCATTTCACCCGTGTCGTGGGTCGTCGCAGCATTTGCGTCAGCATTCTTTGCCGGCATCACATCCATCTTGGCCAAATGCGGCATCAAGCAGACCGACTCCGATGTCGCGACGGCCATTCGCACCTGCGTGGTGCTCGTTTTCGCCTGGGCAATGGCGGGCATTTCTGGATCCATTGGAACCATTGGCAGCATCGAACCCAGATCCTGGCTCTTTCTCGTCCTCTCGGGACTCGCTACCGGTGCTTCGTGGATCTGTTACTTTAAGGCGTTGGGCATCGGAGACGTCAATAAGGTCGTACCGGTCGACAAGATGAGCACCGTACTCGCTGCACTGATCGCCATCGTGCTTTTTGGCGAGACGAGCAACCTTGCGGTTAAGCTCGTGGGAACCGCTGTCATCACCCTCGGCACATTTTTAATGATCGAGAAGAAGCAGTCCGCCGGACCCGAGCAGCAGCAAGACCGGACCTGGCTCGCTTACGCCCTCGGTGCCGCCGCGTTCGCGGCGCTCACGTCCATCCTTGCCAAGGTTGGCATCGAAGGCGTCGAGTCCAACCTGGCCACGGCAATCCGTACCTGTGTGGTACTGGTTATGGCATGGGCAATCGTGGCAGCTAAAGGCAAGATGGGCCAAGCCGTGCACGTAGACCGCTGCGAACTCGTATTTCTCGCGGCATCGGGCATCGCAACCGGAGCATCGTGGCTGCTCTATTACTATGCCATCGCTGCAGGCCAGGTGAGTGTCGTGGTGCAGATCGACAAACTATCGATTGTCGTATCGGTACTATTTGCGTGCCTGGCATTCAGCGAAAAACTCTCACGACGCAACGCCATCGGTCTCGCCCTCATCGTCCTGGGCACCGCCGCGCTCGCAGTTTGGAAGTAGCGCGGCCAGCAGCCGCTACATCCTCACACCTGGCTTAGGATGCCTGTACTGACCGTGGGATGCCGTGCGCTTACCGTGCGAGATGGCAAATTTGGGACAACAGTGCAGGCAACGAAGGCAGGCTGCGCACTCCGGCTTTGTCCAGACGGGAAGGCCGTCGCGCATCTCAATCGCCGCCATGGGGCAGCGCTTAGCGCAGAGGCTACACCCGACGCAGCGGCTAGCATCGACGGCAAACTTGCTCGTCTGCTGCATACGCGGCAGCCCAAACGCATGATACGCGCACGATGCAAACAGGGGCACGCGATGGCGCATCATATTGCCCGTGCGCCGCTCCCGCACCGCCTCGATCACAGCATCAATCTGCGCCTCGGCAGCCCTATTGATACCCTCAACCTTTTGAGGGTCAGACAGGTCGAAAACAGGCGTCCAGGTATCGGGCATCTTGACGCTCATCGCCGCATCTAACTCGAGCCCACGCTCGTGCAGCAGATCGCGGGCGAACTTGGCCGATTGCCCGGTCGTCGAACCGTACGTCGAGACATAGAACGTATAGGGGCGCTCGCCGCCCTTTGCACCGGCAGCAATCGACAGGTCGGCAGTCTTCAAAAACTCGATCATTGGCGTCGGCAAGCCCCAGGCGTATACCGGGGCGACAAACCCCAGCCGACAGGGGCCTTCCATCACAGCAAGGTGAAGGATCTCGGCATCAAAGCGCTCAATCGACACAACCTTGTCGTCTGTCGCCGCTGCAATGCGACGCGCCACATGTTCGCTGTTCCCCGTCGCGCTAAAGTACGGGATCATCTCGTGCCCCTCTGGAGTTGACTCGCGATTAACCGTGCTACTTGCGCAGCGGCTTGGGCAGCGGAATGCCGGCGGCGATAACGGCGGCGATGATCATGCAGACGATACCCTTGAGTGGGAAGCACATGAGCAGCAGGCCCACGACCATGACCGGCTGACGCATGACCGCACCCATCGTCGATGCCGTGCAGACGGCGACGCAAAAGACCGGATCGGCGCCGGTGAGGATGGCCAGTCCGTAGCCCAGGCTCACACCCGAGAAGATAACCGGGAAGAAGTGGCCGCCGCGCCAACCAAGGTTGATGAGGGCGGGCGTCAGCATGGCCTTAACAAGACCGGTCGCGATAAGCACGCCAGCGGGAATGGTCAGGTAGGTTTCCATGAGCACGTCGGCCTGGGTCTCGCCGGCAAACATGGTGTAGGGCAGGACCGTGCCGCAGATGGCGAGCGCCAGACCGGCTAGCATGGCCTTGACGACAGGACGCTCCCCTATTGCATGGGCAAGCGCTTCGCTCGCGTGCTCAGAGACAAAGTACAGCCAGCCGCAGATTGTTCCGATCAACGACAGAGGGACGAGCCAGGTAAGCTCTAGGTTGCCCACCTCGGCGGACTCGAACCTGGGCATGCCCATGCCGCCGCCCATGAGCTGGCCGAGCAGCAGGTAGGTGCCCAGGCCGCCGGCAATCGCAATGCCGTAGACCACCGTCTTTTGCGCCTTGGGCAGCTTGATCGTGATCTCGCCGGACGCTGACTCATCGTCGGCGTCTTCGCCCTGGCCGTCGGCGCTACCGGCAAGCGGCGCCACAAAGCCAAAGACGGGCGCGGTAAAGAGCGCCGTCAGCGCGGCCTGAGTGCCCAACAGCGTAAGCTCCCTAAACTCGGCGCCAAAGCGGCGCATACGGTCGCCGACCCAGCTGCACAGACCCGCGATAACGCCGGTCAGGCCGGCCTCCGGTCCAATACTTCCGCCAAACAGCAGCGGCAGCAATGCCGCGAGCGAAAGCTTGCCCAGGTTGTCGTACGGGTAGCGCCCGTCTTGCTTGACCTTGGCCATGACCTGGTTGAGGTCATCGGTCTTGGTGCCTGTCATCTTTTCGTACAGACCGATTAACAGACCGCCCAGCAGGCAGACAAAAAACGGGTACGGCAAAAAGCCAAACGGGCCGCTGGCAAGCTCGGGCGAAGAGACGCCCAGCGCGTGCGGAATCTCGGTCCATAGATAGTCGATACCGTGCTCCATCGCAAAAAAGAACAGCCAGACCGCGGCGCCTGCGAACGTACCGGTCACGGCAACGCTAACTAAAAACAGCGCACGGTTTTTGGGTTTTGCAAGGCTATCCATCGGCTCCTCCCGTGGCCAAAATCGACAAAGATAGGTTTTATTTTAGAGCGAATGTGGCCCAGACAAGCCAACCATCCGCGCTGCAAACGGCGCCAACGGGAAGCACGGCGGGACAGGCTCAAGGCTCATCCGTTGATAATCGAGGCAATCTCGTGCAGGTCCTCGGCAAAGTAGATGCCCTGTTGGCGCCGCGGGCTCGATAGGCCCTTATCGATCATGTGTCCGAGCAGCGCCTTGAGGTCGTTGTAGTAACCGTCCAGGTTATACAGGATGCACGGAGCACTCAGGTGCCCCAACGACACCGCGGACATAACCTCGGCAATCTCCTCGAGCGTTCCCGTGCCGCCGGGAAAGGCAATGAA
>RPYR01000077.1 GCA_008671285.1 Collinsella aerofaciens
AAACAGCCCAGAGGATATAGCCTCTGAGCTGCGAACATTTGGTGGGCGTTAGAAGATTTGAAATTCTTACCTCTTCCGTGTCAGGGAAGCGCTCTCCCCCTGCGCTAAACGCCCAAATGGAGCGGACACCGGGGCTCGAACCCGCGACCCCAACCTTGGCAAGGTTGTGCTCTACCAACTGAGCCATGTCCGCCTGCGAGGATTTAATATACGGGATGATCCACCCAAATGCAAGAACTTTTTTTAAAAAGTTTTGCGACGCCCTCGCGAACCTCGCGAAGACATCAGCCACCACGGAAGGCGCAGGCAAACGCAAACTCGCCGCAAGAGGCCACTACATCTCGCCGAGCATGATCCAGGCAGAGCTGTCCTGCGCGAGCCTGCCGTCTGCAAGCGGTGATGAGGTGAGCAGGACCCTGCCCGCCGGCAGCTCCACAGGTGCTGCACCGAAGTTCGTCACACACGCCCAGCCGTTATCGCGGCGATAGGCGATGACGCCGCCCTCAGCGCCCTCGGCACCATCCGCAAGACCGGTGCGCCCGTCAAGATCGAGCCACGCAAGATCGTTGGCGCACCCGCGCAGCTTGCGCCGCAGCCAGAGGGCGTCACGATAGAGCGCAAGCATCGATGTCGGGTCCGCTTCTTCCTTATCGGCAGCATAATCGGAAAACCATGCAGGCTGCGGCAGATGAGGCGCTGCATCGGCGTCTGCCGGCGAAAACCCAAACGATCCGCCATGCGCGGGATCGTCCGCTGCCACCCACGGCAGGGGCACACGACAGCCGTCGCGCCCCTTCTCACGCTTCGGTCCGTGCGTATTGGTCGCAGTAGGGTCTTCGAGTGCAGCCCACGGGATATCAGCCACCTCAAAAAGGCCGAGCTCCTCACCCTGATACACGTATGCCGAGCCCGGAAGCGCCAGCTCAAGCAAAAGGGCCGCCCGCGCGCGGCGCTCGCCGAGTTCACGGTCCTCGTCATAAGACGACCCGTCGCGCAAGAGCCAGTCGAGCGCAATCTGGTGGTAGCGCGTCGCCTTGATTTGCGGCAGGGCATAGCGTGTCGCCACGCGCGGCACGTCGTGGTTGGAGAGTACCCAGGTCGAGGCGGAATCGGATTCGACGGCTGCCTTCAAGCCCTTCTCGATTGCAGTGTGCATGTCATCATAGGTCCAAGTGGCCTTGGCAAACTCAAAGTTGAATGTCTGGCCAAGCTCGCTGGGACGCGCGTAGAGATACTGGCGCTCGGGCAGCACCCACGCCTCGGCAACGGCACTGCGCGGCGGATTATAGCGGTCGAACACGCGGCGCCACTCGCGATAGATCTCGTGGACCTCATTGCGGTCCCACAGCGGATGGGTGCCGTCGTCAACCATGTCATCGCCCTCGGCGAGATGCCACCGGTCGAGGTCATCGCGGTCGAGATCCTTGGCGAGACCCTGCGCCACATCAATGCGAAAGCCGTCGACGCCTCGATCGCTCCAAAACGCCAGGACGTCGCAAAAGAGCGCGTGAACCTCAGGGCATGACCAGTCAAAGTCCGGCTGCTCGGGCGTAAACATGTGCAGATACCACTGACCGTCCGCAACACGCGTCCATGCGGGGCCGCCAAAGTTGGCATTCCAATTGGTGGGAGGCAGCTCGCCATGCTCGCCGCGACCATCGCGGAAGATATAACGGGCGCGTTCGGGCGATCCGGGGCCGGCGGCAAGAGCGGCTTTGAACCAGGGGTGCTGGTTGGATGAATGGTTGGGCACGATGTCGACGATGACCTTGATGCCGCGCGCGTGAGCCGCAGCGATCATGTCATCGAAGTCGTCAAGCGAGCCGAGACGTGGGTCGACATCGCAGTAGTCCGCCACATCATAGCCGCCATCGACAAGAGGCGAAGGGTAAAACGGGCTCAGCCAGATGGCCTCGATACCCAGTCGCTCAAGATAGTCCATCTGCTGGGTAATGCCCGCGATATCGCCCAGACCCGAACCAGTCGAATCCTTAAACGAGCGCGGGTAGATCTGATAGATCGCGGCATCGGACATCCACGAGCGCGAAGAAGACTTTTCTGTAGCCATGGGGCGTATCTCCCTTGCAACGAGGTTATGCGAGATGCCCACGATGATACGCCCAAAGCGGACATTCGCGACAAACAACGCCACAGCCACGCCCCAAAACGATCGCTCCCTCGCGGGTTCGAACCTCCCGGGACGAATCGACCGATTAGTAAAAAGAACGGAAGACCCACTCCCCCGGCCATGACACCGAGCGGGCTCCGGGTGCCCCAGGTTGCCGCGAAAGAGAAGGGAAGCGTACTTTATGTACGCGACCGACGATTGAGGGGCAAGATGGGGTGCCCGGGGCTCGCACAGCGTCAACAAAAAACGCGGTTCGTTAGAACCGCGTAAAATAGTTGGAGCGGACAACGGGGCTCGAACCCGCGACCCCAACCTTGGCAAGGTTGTGCTCTACCAACTGAGCCATGTCCGCATATGTAAAACAAAACGGGCGCCGGAGCGCCCGGATGTTGCCTGGAGGCGAAGCCCGGATTCGAACCGGGGGTAAAGGCTTTGCAGGCCTCTGCCTTACCACTTGGCCACTTCGCCGAAAAAGGACCGCCTAAACGGTCCGGAAATGCAATGGAGCGGACAACGGGGCTCGAACCCGCGACCCCAACCTTGGCAAGGTTGTGCTCTACCAACTGAGCCATGTCCGCTTGCGGGTTATTAATTTACGCGAGTTGTCCAAAAGACGCAAGTACTTTTTTCAAAAAACTTGTCTGCCGCATGTTCTTAATAGCCAAACGCGCTAAAGCGATTGGCTAGGCACACGATTCCAGCGCTCCGCTAAACAGCTTCACCATCTGCACGCGCGTGCCGGCGCCGTCCGTACGACGAGCAACCTCCACGTTATCGACGAGCATACGCATAAGCTTGATACCACGGCCGCGTTCCTCAGATGCAACCGGCTCGCTCGTTTCATCGATAGAATAGCCGGCACCTCGATCAAGCACCTCAACCACAACGCGATCGCCATAGGCCTGAACCGTCAGGACGCACCCGATACCGCCCGCATGGTCATAGGCATTACCCAGCGCCTCCCCCGACGCCAATGCGACATCGTAGCGCTCGTCACGGCGCAACGGAAGCGATTCAAGGAGTTCGGCGATGCGATGTCGGTAGTATGGAAGATTCTCGATACCCTGACGGACCTCAACGCTCTTACTCCAGCGAGGCAGCTCCCCCACCGGAATGGCAGGAATTGACTCCCGTGCCGGCCCCACGACATGAAGGATATCGACAAGACGAGCAATCTCCAAAAAGCGAACAACTTCACCTGATGCATTGACGAGCGAAAGCAGGCCTTCTCGCCTCATAAGCTCACGAGCGCGCGTAAGCAGGAATGCCAAGCCCGTAGAATCGATAAAGCTAACAGCCTGACAGTTGATGACGACACGACGCACGCCGCAGCCAATCAAAGCATCCAACCGCCGACGCAGCGCAGGCACCGTGGCGATGTCGATATCGCCTGGTGGCGTCAAAACCGCTATGTCATTCCACTCATTCATACGACCATGGTTCCCCAAAAAAGCCCACTCGATGCATTCGTTTCCCCAACCGTACGGATTCAGCCCGCCCAGCGTCGTCTATGAACGACCCCGTAAAAACTCAAGGGACACCAATGCAATGTCATCGTCCAGCGCCGATTCGGTAAATCGGTCAAGCTCGCCCAAGACCTTGCCGCAAATGCCCGATACGCCCTCACCCGAGACAGAGAGCAGAAGGTCGCGCAAGCGCTGCTCGCCAAAGAACGCTCCGGTGCGGTCGCGGGCCTCAATCGTTCCATCCGTATACATGAAGAGCATGTCGCCGGGGGCAAACGTAAACACGCCTGTCTCGTACACCATGCTCTCAAAGGCACCGATTACGCCCGATTGGCATCCAAGCAGCTCAACCTCTCCCCCACGGGCCTCGCCGCCACCCAGCGGCATCGACTCTGGCCTGATGACCATGGTCGGAGGATGGCCCGCCGAACAATACGTTGCGCGTCCGGCTTTAAGGTCAATCTTGGCGATAAAGGCCGTCACGAACGTCTCGACCCTCGAAAAGCCCATGAGCATGCTGTTAAGGGAGCGTGCCATGCGGGCCGGTCCAGCGCCCTCCCAGGCATATGCCGTCAGGGCCGTCTTGACGAGCGCGGACATCGATGCGGCCTCAATGCCTTTGCCAGACACATCACCCAGAATCATGACGGCGCAGTCGTCGGGAAGACGAATGAGCGTATAGAAATCGCCTCCGACCAACGCCGAATTCGTGGCCGACAGGTACACCGAATCGGTTGCGATACCCGGAACATCCCCCAGGGAATTTCTCATGCCAATCTGGAGCGTCTGAGCGATATGGCGCTCCTCGCGCTTTTGAGATTCGCCTTCGTAGATCAGTTCAAAGTCATGCGCCAAGTGCACCAAGTAGTCATATTCAAGGTCATCAATCGGCTCTTGGCTACCATCACGAAGCAGCAGCGCGCGCGTCGTCGGGCTCTTCGCAACAGAAGCAGGAACAATCGCGTCGTTACTGTGCTTGCCATCGCCCTCAGAGCGCGGGTGCCCCGCCTCGATGCCGGAGTCGACGTAGAGACCTTGACAAGGCAGACCATGCGCCCTAAGCCAGCCTCCCATAGGAATCGATTCGTCAACGCGAGTTATACGGACGTGTTTAAGGTCCTCTGCACTCGTACCCCCCAAAACAGATGCCTCAAAGCCATCAGGGCCAGCCCCCAGACGTGCCGCTGGCGCCGTCGTGGAAAAGAAAAGCTTCTCGGGATCGTCCGGCAAAGCAACGCGACTGCCGCCTTCAAAATCTATGACGTAGGAATCCAGACTGGCGTCATACTCAACAGGGCAAAAATGGCAGTTGAGCATATTGCAGATCTCGGACGATACCGCCTGGGTAGCCGCGAAGGAATCGTCTAGAAAGGTAAACAACTCATCACGCAAGACATTGAGCGAGCGGCCAAGCTCGGCCGTGCGACGAGAGCGAAGACTCGATGCCATGCCGACCAGTTGGATAGACAAGTAATCGCAAATGACCTCGAGTACATTAACGTCATAGGCGAGCGGTGCCTGGGGGCGTTTCCAACCAACTTCCAGCACGCCAAGGATCTGCGTACCGTAAAAAACGGGAAGACAGATCTCGCTGCGGTACGGAGGCATATCCTGCACGCGCAACAGGTGCTTAGAACGATTGTCCAAGTCCATGAACATACCGGAGGCGGCCTTATCGCCCTCAAGGTCCTGTTGAATCGACAAGCGACAGGCACGCGACTCACGAAGAACATACGTCGGAATGCCAGCGCCATACGGCAAAAACTCAGGCAGGTAGCTGTCGTACAGCTCCTTGGAAACACCACGAAGCTTAAAACCGCCGCTCTCAGAAAAATAGATAGCGGCACCCGAAGCACCGAGCGTTCCTACAAGCTGGTTCAAAACGGTATCAAGCAGGCTAGGTAGCTCATCGGAGCCCACGGTACTCATAATGACCGAGAGCGTGCCAGAGAGACGCTTGTTCGCCACTCTAAGCTCCGATAACGCACGCTTGAGTTGACGGTCGTGAGAATACTGTTCCTCGATACTGTGAAGCGCCACAAGGACACGTGGTGCGCGGCGCCCAAAGATGCGTGGAGGCGTTACGGAGCCCGCACGAACCAAGACGGGGATAAAGGAGCCGTCACTCAGCTTGAGCATCAATTCGTTCTCGGAGCCATCAGTTTCAAATGGCAGACGATGTTCCGTCGCACGTTCAAAAGCGGATGAGTACAGGACGTCTTTAACATCTCCACCGATGACGTCGGCGCGTTCCTCGCACATCAAACCAAGTAAGCGATTATTCACATGCAGAATGGTTCCGTCGAGCTCGCAGATGATGACAGCATCGCTCGTGATCTCGACTAGTTGGGCAACGTCTGCCCACTCGTTGTGTTCAAGCGTTTCCATCGTGGACCCCGCCGTCTATCGGTAACAAAAAAGCCTCCGAAGAGGCTTCTCAAATGCGATGGTGTCGGAGGCGGGACTTGAACCCGCATGACCAAAAAGCGGTCACTAGCACCTCAAGCTAGCGCGTCTG
>RPYR01000134.1 GCA_008671285.1 Collinsella aerofaciens
GTCTGAAGGTACCGGCGCTCCAAACACGTGGCACCTGAATCCAGCCGGCGTCGAGCGCTCAAAATCGAAGTTGACGAGCGTGTCGATATGATCGAGCTCTTCTCGTGGAATACCGAGCGCAACCAGATAGTCGGTAACGATCCCAACCGCCGTTGAAGCCCTCAGCCCCTTGGCATCGAGTCCCAATTTGGGCAGGCTCGCGGTCGGCTCCGCCTCGTTGGCAAGCGAGTCCTCATCGTATAGGCTGCTTGCTCGCGAGAGCGGCTCGGACGGGCGCGCCACGTTGTGGTACAACCAGGCAGTCTTATGGGACAGGACGATCGGCAGGTCCATGAGCCCTCCAATGGAGTCGGATAACCAACCTTATTCCCCTGCTCACGGGTCCGCACACCTTCGTGCACAAGAAAGCGATTCCACCCGGTCGAGCGGCAGAAAAACCATCACAACATTCGATGCTTTTCCCGTTTTTGGCGAAAAACGTCGAATGTTGTGATGGTTTGAGACGAGGTGAGGGGCACGGAGGGATCAAAGTATCGTGCTCGAACGGGTTAATCCAGCTCTTTTAAGCCATGCGCCAGCTGCCAGTACTCGCCGTGCTGGGCGAGCAGCTCTTCGTGCGTGCCGCGCTCGATGATGCGGCCGTGTTCGAGGACCATGATGGCGTCGGCATCGCGGACGGTGGACAGGCGGTGCGCGATCATAAAGGTGGTGCGTCCGCGCATGATGCGGTCCATACCGCGTTCGATGAGCTTTTCGGTACGCGTGTCGATGCTCGAAGTGGCTTCGTCCAGGATGAGCACCGGCGGGTCGGCGACGGCCACGCGCGCGATGGCGAGCAGCTGACGCTGACCCTGCGACAGGTTGGCGCCGTCGGCCGTGACCGGTGTGTCGTAGCCCCGCGGCAGGCGGCGGATAAACGAGTCGGCGCAGGCGGCCTCGGCAGCGGCGCGTACCTCCTCGTCGGTCGCGTCGAGCTTGCCAAAGCGGATGTTCTGCGCAATGGTGCCGCTAAACAGGTGCGTGTCCTGCAGCACAATGCCGAGCGATCCGCGCAGGCTGGCCTTGGCAATGTGCTTGACGTCGATGCCGTCGTACGTGATCTCGCCGTCATCGACCTCGTAGAAGCGGTTGATGAGGTTGGTGATGGTCGTCTTTCCGGCGCCCGTCGAGCCCACAAACGCGATCTTTTGCCCCGGCTTGGCAAACAGGTTGAGATCCATGAGCACACGGGTGCCCGGCACGTAGGAAAAATCCACGGCATGGAAGCGCACGTCGCCGGCAAGCGGGACCAAGCCGCACGTGAGCTCGGTGCCGTCGGCAGCCACCGCGCGGCCCGACTCATCAACAGCAACCACATCATGCAAGTGCCCGTACGCGCCCACGCCCTGACCCTCGGGAATCTTCCACGCCCATGCGGCGTCGCCCGTCTGCACCAGCTCCACGCAGCCCTCGTCCACCTCGGGCTTAAGGTCCATAGCCGCAAACAGGCGCTCGGCACCGGCCAACGCGTTGAGCAAGAAGTTGCCGAGCTGCGTAAACTGGTTGATGGGCATGGCGGCCTGGCGCACAAAGACCAGGTAGCTCGCGAGCGCACCTACGTCGGCGAGCCCCTTGATGCAGAGCATGCCGCCCGCCACGGCGACGATGGCATAGTTGACGTAGCCAATCACGACAGTCATGGGCACCATGGAGTTGGCATAGCTCACGGCGGCGGTGCCGGTGCGGCGAAGCTCGTCGTTGCGGCAGGCAAAGCCGGCGACATTCGCCGCCTCGCGGTTAAAGACCTTGATGACCTTTTGGCCCGAGACCATCTCTTCGATATATCCGTCCAGGTCGCCAAGCGATGCCTGCTGGGCGGCAAAGAAGCGCTTAGAGCGCGCGCCCGAATAGCGCGCATACAGCACAATGGCCGCATCGCACACGAGTGTGATAATCGTGAGCTGCCAGTTAAGGATGATGAGCATGGCCGTGGTGCCCACAACCTGAATGGTGGCCTGAATCACGTTGGCAAAGCTGTTGTTAAGCGCCTCGGAGACGGTGTCGACGTCATTGGTGAAAAAGCTCATGATGTCGCCCGAGCGCGTGCTGTCAAAATAACTGAGCGGCAGCGTCTGGATGTGCGCGAACAGGTCGCGGCGAATATCGGACACCACGCGTTGGGCCGCGCGCACCATGATCTGCGAGTAGCCCAGGGCCGAGAGCACGCCCGCAGCGTAGATGATCGCCGTCAGGATGACCTGCTTGGCGAGCAGTTCCTCCCCGCCCGTGGCCAAACCGTTAACGATGGGGCGCACCATGTAGGTGCCGGCGAGGCTCGCGATGGCGGCAACGGAGGCGAGCACGCCCACCGCGAGCAACGAGAACTTGGCATGCCCCATGTAGGAGAGCAAGCGGCGCACAGTGCGCTTGAGGTCGGCCGGGCGTGCTTGGGCTGCGGTCTTAGGCATGACGCTCACCCCCTTCCAAGGGCGATCCGCATGCGACGGAGGAAAACGGATCATCCGCGCAACCATCGTCGCTGCCGTCGCCGGCGTCCGCGTTCCTCGCAAACTCCATCTGCGAGGCATAAATCTCCTGGTATATGTTGTCGCCCGCTAGCAGTTCCTCGTGCGTGCCCACGCCGTGGACACGACCGTCGTCCAATACCACAATGCGATCGGCATCCATGACACTCGCGATGCGCTGGGCGATGATGAGCACGGTCGTATCGGAAATCCGGGCGATGTGCTCGCGAATCTTAGCGTCGGTCGCCATATCGACCGCGCTGGTGGAGTCATCAAAAATGAGCACGCGCGGATGCTTGAGCAGCGTGCGCGCGATGCACAGGCGTTGCTTCTGGCCACCCGAGACACCGGCGCCGCCTTGGCCCAACTCGCCGTCCAGCCCGCCGATGCGATCAAGGAACTCGTCCACGCACGCCGCGCGGCAAGCCGCGAGGAGCTCATCGTCCGACGCCTGCGGATTGCCCCACTGCAGGTTCTCGCGCACGGTACCCGTAAACAGCACGTTCTTTTGCAGCACAATGCCCACGGCGTCGCGTAAGGTCGCGAGGTCGTAGTCGCGCACGTCGTGTCCGCCCACAAGCACGGTGCCCTCAGTGGCGTCGTACAGGCGCGCAATCAGCTGTACAAGCGAACTCTTGCCCGAGCCCGTGCCGCCGAGGATGCCCACCGTCGAGCCGCTCTCGATGCGAAGGTCGATATGCTCGAGCACATCCTCGGCAGCATCCGCGCGGTATTTAAACGACACGTCGCGAAACTCGATACTGCCGTCCGTTGGCGCCGCAGTCGCGAGGTCCCCCGCAGGATTGGCGATAAAGGGCTCTTCATCGAGCACCTCTGCGATACGGCCCACACTCGTAAGAGCGCGCGTGAGCAGCAAAAACACGTTGGAAATCATCATGAGCGAATTCATGATCAGCAGCACGTAGCTCATAAAGCCCGTGAGCGAGCCCACGCCCAGCTTGCCGGCGAGAATCATGCGGCCGCCAATCCACAGGATGGAGAGCGCAGCCACGTACATCGACAGCTGAAACACCGGCAGGTTGAGCACCGCGCTGCCAAAGGTCTTTGTCGCAGTGCGCGCAAGCTCGGTATTGACTGCGTCGAACTTGGCCTCCTCGTGCTCGGTACGAACGTAGGCCTTGACGGCACGCACGGCGGTGAGGTCTTCCTGTACCACGCCGTTGAGGTGGTCCATCGAGGTCTGGAGTTGGCGGTAGAGCGGACTGACGCGATAGGTGATGACGCCCAGTACGATTGCCAGCACGGGCAAGATGATCGCAAAGACGGTGGCGAGCGGGCGCGACAGCATCAGCGCGTAGATAAGGCCGACGATAAGCGTCACCGGGCCGCGCACCATAGGGCGAAAGCCGTTGCCCACAGCATTTTGGATAACGGTGATGTCCGTGGTCATGCGGGTGACGAGCGAGCTGGCGTCGTAGTTGTCCAGGTTACCAAAAGCGAGCGTCTGAATCTTTTTGTACTCGGCCTCGCGCAGGTTAGCGCCTAGGCCCGAGGCAACGCGGGCGGACGTGCGGGCATAACCCAAGCCCAGTACCAGCGAAAGCGCAGCGCACACCAACATGTACGCGCCCTGCAGCAGCATGTAGTTGATATCACCCGCAGGCACGCCCACATCGATGATGTTGGCCATGATGACCGGGATAAACAGCTCGAGCACCGTCTCGACCGACACAAAGAACACGCCGAGGATGGCATCGCGACGGTATGCCCCTAGATAGGAAAACAGTATTTTGAGATTGCGCACGCAGGTTCAACCCCCATCAAACGTTGTTCGCAAACGCACGTATTATTGCGCGCCGAATAATGGTGTCAAGTATTCCGAAATCGTTTTCTGCAAGGTTAGCGACGGCGGCGAGTTCTCGTGACGTGTGTCCATATTCACTCGGAATAATGGTGCGCGAGACTTTTTCGCTCCGGCGTCAACACAAACCTTGACTCTACAATCGTTGTAGGGTTTTCACTACACTGGTACGTAAACGAACCCAGCCAGAAAGCCCCGCCCATGGAACACGACCTCACACGCGGCAATGTCCTTAAGACCATCGCGGTCTTTGCCCTGCCTTATATGCTCTCGTACTTTTTGCAGATGCTCTACGGCATGGCCGACCTGTACATGATGGGGCAGTTTAGCGGCGCCGCCGGCATCACCGCCGTGGGCAATGGTGCGCAGACGCTCTATATCATTACCGTGACGCTCGTGGGTCTAGCCATGGGAACGACGGTCATCGTCGGTCACGCCGTGGGTTCGCGCCGCTTCGACCGCGCCGAGACCGCCATCGGCAACACCATCACGCTCTTTATGGGCGTCTCGGTGGTGCTGGCCGCTGTCCTGCTTGCATTGTGTCCGCAGATTGTGGCACTCATTGGCACGCCGGCCGAGGCAGTCGAAGGAACCGCCGCCTACCTGCGTATCTGCTTTGTCGGCATTCCGTTTATCGCCGCATACAACATTCTTTCGGCCATCTTTCGCGGGCTGGGCGATTCGCGCTCGCCCATGTACGTGATCGGCGTGGCGTGCATCATTAACATCGCGCTCGATTTTCTGTTTATCGGCCACATGGGGCTCGGCCCCGTGGGCGCGGCGCTCGGCACGGTGACCGCCCAGACGGCCAGCGTTGCCCTCGCGCTCGTGTGGCTCAAGAGCCGCCGCACGAACATCCACGTAAAGCGCAGCGACCTGCGCCCCCAGCCCGAGGTGCTCGGCAGCATTCTTAAGATTGGCGTGCCCGTGGCCGTGCAGGACGGCTGCATCCAGGTGGCGTTTATGTTTATCACCGTCATCGCCAACCACCGAGGGCTCGTCGACGCCGCCGCCGTGGGCCTGGTCGAAAAGATGATCAGCTTTTTGTTCATTGTGCCAAGTTCCATGGGTGCCACCGTCAGCGCGCTCACGGCGCAAAATGCCGGCGCGGGCAAGGGCGACCGCGCACGTCAGGTGCTCAAGGACGCTATGACGATCTCGGTGGTGTACGGCTGCCTGATCACGGTGCTGATGTGGCTGGTGGCCCCGGCGTTTATTGGCTTTTTTGCCAAGGACGCCGCGGTGGTCGCGGCCGGTACCGGCTATATGCGCAGCTACATTTTCGACGCAATCTTTGCCGGCATCCACATTTGCTTTAGCGGCTTTTTCGCTGCTTACGGCAAGAGCTACATCGGCTTTGCGCACAACGTGCTGGCCGTGGCGCTCATTCGCGTGCCGGGCGCGTGGCTGCTATCGAACGCCTATTCCGACACGTTGTTTCCCATGGGCATCGCTTCGCCGTGCGGCTCGATTTTGTCGGCGGTCATCTGTGTTGTCGCGTTTACCGTGCTCAACCGGCGCGGGGCTTTTAACAAGCTGATGGCGTAGCGGGGCGACGCGAGATCGCCCTCATCGACGACATCATCAGCGACGACCCGGCGACCTACGTGACGCAGATCACGGTGCCGGTTACTATGCTCGATTAAGAACCTCCCGGACAGGCATGAAGTGCAGCTCAACTAACGAACGTCAGCTACAGGAGAACCGCCATGTCGAGGACAGTCCCCGATATGGCGGTTTTACTCCTCCGGAATCGGAAACGCACGGATGAACTCTGCGGGCGAGAAGGTCTTGATGGTCGAACGTACAAAAGCGGCGCGGTCACGCGTGATGATAAAGTCCACGCCGGCACGCTCGGCCATCGCACGGATGCAGCCGTCCTCAAAGTCCGGCTCATCGGAATAGGCGGAGGCAAAACAAGCCTCTTGGTCGAGAGACTCTACCGAGTAGCTCTTAAGGCAGTCGCGCACTACCTCGCGCCCGCGCGCCTCGCCGGCCTGTTTGGTGAGAATGTAGTACGCGTCCTTGAGAGAGCAGGCCGAAACAACGCCTTCGATAAGCCCCACGTCGACGAGCCCCTTGATCGTTTGCGCCGCTGCGTGCTCCGGCCGGCCCGGAAGCACGCAATCGAGCAGAAAATTGGTATCGAGAAATGCTCTCATAGGTAGCGCTCCCTCGCGACGCGCTTTTCATCTTCAACCGTCATCGTATCGAGCGGCGTTCCCTTTGGCATGTTAGCCACGATATCGAGATACTCCTGGTAGTCCTCATTCTCCGCGAGCATCTCACGGATCTCCTTCCAGGTGATCTTGGGATGCCACATCGTACCCACGTCGCGCTTGGGCTTGCCCGTGCCGCACGTCGGTTTTGCGCCCCCACGCTCCTGGGCAGCGTCATATTCCACCGTAACTGGACCTTCATAGTCGAGCGGCACGATCTTGAACAACGGCTTGCTCCGCTTGAAGACCACAACCTCCTCGCCCTCATTGGCAACCTTTTCGGCCACCTGCGTAAGGTTTTGGCGCAGTTCCGAAAACGCGACGGTAACCATAACTGCTCCTCTCAACATATATCTTCACTGCTAAGTATACACGTTAATGTTAATGTTAAAGTGTATAAAACTCATCACAATGGGGCAGCCCCGTTGTGGGACCTCACTGCGGGGCACCTTTGCTTTGTATGAATCTTCAATCGCTCCGGAACGACACCGCTCCGCAGGGTCACCCTCAGCAACCTACATGACGCAGATCATGCTGCCCGCCACCACGCCCAAATAAAAACCTCCCGGAAAGTATCAACCTTTCCGGGAGGTTTTCTAATTTGATCATCGATGTCCTAAGCCTGGGGCACCTCACCAGTCGCAAGGATCTGCTCGAGCGCGTCTTCATCCAACACGGGTACACCTAGCTGCTCGGCCTTGGTGAGCTTGGAGCCCGCTTTGGGACCGGCGCCCAGGTAGCTCGTCTTCTTTGAAACACTACCCGAAACCTTGGCGCCGAGCACCTTGAGCGCCGCGCCCGCCTCGTCGCGCGTGCGGTTGACGAGCGTGCCGGTGAGCACGAAGGTCAGACCCGCGAGTGGCTGTGCATCGGCGAGCTCGCCCGCCACGCCAGCGTCAGCTGCAGCTTGCGCGTGTGCGGCGCCCAAATCGACCTCGAGCGACAGACCCGCCTGGCGCAGGCGTTCCAGCACGGCGAGATTCTCGGGCACGGCCAGGAACTGCTTGACGCTCGCCGCAATCTTGGGACCGATGCCCTCGCACTCGGCAATATCCTCTTCGCTCGCCAAGATAAGCTTGTCGATCGACAGGAATCGCTCGGCGATGACCTCGCCCACACTCTTGCCCACATGGCGGATGCCCAGGGCAAATAGCACGCGACCAAGCGGCTGGCTCTTGGACTTGTTGAGCTCGGCGATGATTTTCTCGGCCGTCTTGAGGCCCACCGGGATAGGGTCGCCCTGCTTGACGCCCTTTTTGCTGTTGGAGCTGGCATAGGTACGCCCCGTGTCTAGCCCGGCGATATCGTCGACCGTGAGCTGGTAGAAGTCGGCGACGTCGTGGATCAGGCCGGCGGCGATCATCTTGTCGACGATCTCGTCACCCAGGCCGTCAACGTCCATGCAGCCGCGGCTCACCCAGTGGAGCAGACGCTCCTTGAGCTGCGCCGGGCAGTCGATGGACACGCAACGGTAGGCAACCTCGCCGTCCTCGTGGACCACGGGACTGCCGCACACGGGACAGACCTCGGGCATGTGCCAGTCGACCGAATCGGCCGGGCGCTTGTCGAGCACCGGGCCTACGACCTCCGGGATTACGTCGCCTGCCTTGTGCACGATGATGGTGTCGCCCTCGCGCACGTTTTTGCGGCGGATCTCGTCGATGTTGTGCAGCGTGGCGCGCGCGATGGTAGAGCCGGCGACCGTCACCGGGTCGAACTCGGCGACCGGCGTGAGTACACCGGTGCGGCCCACCTGGATGCGAATTTCGCGCAAGACGGTCTGCTTTTCCTCGGGCGGGAACTTAAAGGCAATGGCCCAGCGCGGCGCACGGGCGGTAAAGCCCAGGTCGAGCTGCTGCTGAAAGCTATCGACCTTTACGACCACGCCGTCGATGTCGTAGTCCAGGTCGCCGCGGTGCTCGCGCGCCTGGGCACAGAACTCGTGGACCTCGGCCGGCGTGGCGCAACGAGCCACGTTGGGGTTGACGCTAAAGCCGGCGCTACGCAACCAATCGAGGAACTCGCGCTGGCTGTGGACGTGCAGCGGGTCGGTATCGGCGATGGCGTAGATAAAGGTGGCCAGATCGCGGCGCGCCGTGACCTTGGGGTCTTTTTGGCGCAGGCTGCCGGCGGCGGCGTTGCGCGGGTTGGCGAAGGGGTCGCGGCCCTCGGCATCGGCCTCGTCGTTCAGGCGCACAAAGCTGCCCTTGGGCATATAGACCTCGCCGCGCACCTCAATGGTGCGCTCGCGGTCGGCGCCCATGTGGACAAGCGCTGGCTCGGACAGGTGCATGGGCACATCCTTGATGGTGCGCACGTTGAGCGACACGTCCTCGCCCGTGGTGCCATCGCCACGTGTGGCCGCACGTACGAAGGTGCCGTTTTGGTAGGTAAGGGCCACGCCCAGGCCGTCGATCTTGAGCTCGCAGGTATAGGTGACGCTACCGGCGCCGAGCGCATCCTCGGTGCGTTGGAGCCACGCGTCGAGCTCATCCAGGTCCATGGCATCGTCCATGGAATACATGCGTGCCATGTGCGTGACCGGCGTAAACTGCTCGCTCACGTAGCCACCTACGCGCTGAGTATAGCTGTCGGGCGTCACCAGGTCGGGGTAGGTCGCCTCGATTTCCTGCAGCTCAACGAGCATTTTGTCAAAGGCGGCGTCCGTGATCTCGGGCGCATCGAGCATGTAGTAGCGATAGGCGTGGTAATCGAGCTCGTGGCGCAACTCGGCCGCACGCGCTGCCGCCTGGGCACGGGCGTCGACCGGTGCGGTGGCATCCGCGCTCGCGGGCGTTTCGGTATCGATGTCCACGCCGTCACCAAACAGGCTCGATTGCTCCATAGCGGCACTCCTTCGCTCGATTTCAAACGGATACAAGAGTACCACCGGTCGCAACGGGGCCGAATAGCGGTCTCAAACCGCACCGAATCGGCAGCCGCCAGACTGGGGTGGATCGCGCGATCAAACCATGCCCTTGCCATTTCTAAATGATCCGTTTTCCTCCGTCCCCAACGGATCAATAAGAAAAGAGGGGCTGTCCCACACTTGGCGGGACAGCCCCTCTGGCTTCGGCATATGCGAAACGGCTCGCTAGAACCCCTGGCCATAACCTTGACCCTGGCCCTGCTGGCCCAGCAGCTCCTCCAGGTACTGGCGCAGCTGCTCGTCGGTAATACCGCCGTTGCCGGTGTCGGTCGAACTGTCGTCCTGCTGCTGGTTCTGCAGCTCCTCATCGGAACCCAGCTCAACCGTGACCTTCTTCTCTTCCTTGCCGCGCATGAGCGTGATCTCGACCTTCTCGCCCACCTCGTGGCTGCGCAGCGCGATGATCAGGCCATCGGCGCTCGTGATCTCGTCGTCGCCCAACTTGGTGATGACGTCGCCCTCCTGAATGCCGGCCTTGGCGGCAGGACCGTCCTCAACGACGCTCGCCACATACGCGCCGCTATCGGTGCTCAGCTTGTTGGTGCGGGCGTTGAGCGCGTTGACGCTCGAAAGCGTAGCGCCCATGTACGGATGCACCGGCGTCTTGCCGCCGATGATCTGGTCGGCAATGTTCTTGGCGTAGTTAACGGGAATAGCAAAGCCCACGCCCGAGCTGGAGCCCGAGTAGCTCTCGATGAGCGAGTTGATGCCCACCAGCTGACCGTTGGCGTTGACGAGCGCGCCGCCGGCGGTGCCCGGGTTGATGGCGGCATCGGTCTGAATCATGTTGGCATAGATGGTGTTACCGCTGGTAGAGCTCATGGCCGTGGAACGATAGAGCGCCGACACGATACCCGTGGAGACAGACTGCTCGTTGCCGAACGGCGAGCCGATCGCCATAACCCACTCGCCAACGTTGAGCTTGGAGGAGTCGCCAATTTCGATCGGCGTAAGCTTAGAGGCGTCGGCGTCCTTGAGCTTGATGACGGCCAGGTCGCTCGAGGCGTCGTTGCCCACGAACTCGGCCTCGTAGGTGGTGCCGTCGTCCATGGTCACCACGTACTGGTCATAGCCATCGACCACGTGGTTGTTGGTGAGGATGTGGCCCTCGGTATCGAGCACCACACCCGAACCGACGCTGCCCGAGCTATCCGACTCGTCGGCAGACTGCGAAAGCGAGCCATTCTGGCTGCCGCTCGAAGTGGCGGTAATGGAAACGACGGAGGGCAGGGCCTTGGCAGAAACGGCCTCGGCCAACGTGGTGTCCTCGGAATCAATCGTAAT
Source organism: Collinsella aerofaciens (assembly GCA_008671285.1). The sequence continues at coordinate 10,759 of RPYR01000134.1, forward strand.
CTTTTGCGTCGATGAGCCCGAAGCGCCCGCCGTCACGGCGTTCTTGCCGCCGCCAATGTTGAGCGTGCCGCTCATGATAAGCGCGATGACCAGCAGGGCGCCGCAGGCACAGCCGGCGAGTGCCGTAATAAAGATCGGCAGCTTTTTGGTCTTGGTCTTGACCACCGTGTGCTTGTTTACAACCTGCTGACCACCCAGCGGCTTTCCGGTCTGCGTGTCGTAGGCCTGCACGTAGGGAATGTTGCTGTCGGCAGGCGTCGACTCCACCTGCACGCGCGGCTGCTGCTGGGTCTCGCCGGCGTTGCCCGCATCCTGGGAACGCTGGGAATCGTACTCGCTCATAGCTGCGATCCTTTCGTCAAATAACCAAAGGCCCGCCAAACATGTGGCGGGCCATCATTGTTCACGTTGAGTTGTACCCCAATATGCGGGCGTACGTGTATGAGAACGCAATCTTTTAGGAAGGCTTAAGTTCTGCCGCAGACCCGAAAGGAATCCACGCATGCGGCGAAACCACCACAAAGGCGTCTGCCCCTTTGTGGTGGAAATCTAGTCCTTAAACAGATAGCCCACGCCGCGGACGGTGGTGATGTGTGCCGCGATCTGCGGGCCCACCTTGGAGCGGATGCGTCGAA
>RPYR01000211.1 GCA_008671285.1 Collinsella aerofaciens
CGGTACGTTCAAGTTCGTCCTGATCCGTAAGCTTCTGGCGCCCGAAAGCGATGTGGCGCCCAGCGAGCGTACGGCCATCACGCTCAAGTACATCATTCGCCGCGCCGCCGGCACGCCTGCCCGCTGGTACGGCCTGGAGAACTCCAACGTGAGCTTTGAGTACGTGCCGCTGTTCACCAAGTTCAAGGCCGTGAACAAGATGCAGCGCCTGGCTCCCAACGAGCGGCCGTAGACGTCGGCGGCTACACGGAGTTGGTTTTTGATGGATAAGCATGAGGCCGGGGAGGTAAACATGGATACAAAGGCGCTCGATGGCCGTGAGGCGGTGGTCGAAATGATGCGTGAGGCGCGTGTCGACGCTGCCGAAGATCGGTTCTTTACGAATCGGGCCAACATGGACATGGCCGATCGCGTAATTTCGATCGTGGCACTGGTATTTGGAGCGGTGTGCGTGTGTGCCCTGCTCGCGCACGTGCTGTTTGTCTAGCGACTGCCGGTCGTAGAAGGCTTTACACTTAGAACCACCACGAGGGAAAACCACCACAAAGGTGCCTGTCCCCTTTGTGGTGGTTTTTGTTTTTGAGGGAGGGGTACGGTGTCTATGGACGTCCGTGCGGACGGCGATATTGCCGATAACTTTTGGTGGCGGCGCACAACGCTGACGCGCCGCACTCCTCTGTATGACGCCTGCGTATCGGCGGGGCTGCTGGTCGCAGCGACGATTGTGGGCGCGCTGCTCGACCATCCGGGTCTCGCGCCGAGCATCATGCTCGTCTATGTGTTCGCCGTTCAGCTGTGCGCATTCTTTACCTGGAGTCGCCTGTATTGCTTGCTGAGCTCGGCTGCCGCCGTGGCGCTCTACAACTTCTTGTTTGTCGACCCGCGCTACTCGCTGTCGCTTATCGACCGCGTCTATCCCGGCATGTTCTTCATCATGTTCGTGGTCTCGCTTGTGTCGAGCTCGATTGCGTTGGCCCTGCGCCGCGCCTTGGCGCAGGCTGCCGCCAGCGACCGTCGCACGCATATGGTGCTCGAGACTAACCGCATGCTGCAGCGGTGCGCCGACCAGCAGCAAATTATCCATGCCATGGCAACGCAGCTGGCGCGTCTTTCGGGCTGTCCGGTCGTGTGGTACAGCGCCGACGCCGACGATGATGACCTGCTGCCGCGTGCGACATACACGGCCGTGGGCGATGCCGCGCCGGTGCACGAACTGGCGCCGCAGATGCCGCCGCGGCTCTCGGCGTCCGCCTATGTGGGAACGCCGCTCGATGCCACCTATGGCGGCTCGGCGTTTTATGGCATCTACCTGACGGTCCGCACAGGTGACGGCTTCGTGCGCTCGGGCGACCCCGCCTCGGTGGTGGGCGTGCTGGCTATCGTTGCCGAGCCCGACGTGCTGACGCACGAGGAGCGGACACTTGCCGATGCCATCGTGAGCGAAGGCGAGCTGGCACTCGATCGCGCCCGCGCCATGGAGGCCCGCGAGGAGGCGGCGGTGCTCGCCAAAAACGAGCAGCTGCGCGCCAACCTGCTGCGCTCCATCTCGCACGACCTGCGCACGCCGCTCACCAGTATTTCGGGCAATGCCGATGTGCTGCTCGACCAGGGCTCGACCGGCACCGCCGTGCTCGATAGCCAGACGCGCCGCGGCATGCTTCTGTCCATTCGCTCGGATGCGCAATGGCTCAACGCCACCGTCGAGAACCTGCTCGCCATCACCAAGCTCGAGGGCGGCGGTATGCGCCTGTCGACCACGCTCGAGCTCATGGACGATATCGTCGAGGAGGCGCTGCGCCACGTGAACCCTGCCGTGCGCGAGCACGACCTTAAGGTGGTGGCGTGCGATGAGCCGGCGCTCGTCAACGTCGATGCGCGCCTGATGGTGCAGCTGGTGGTCAATCTGGTGAACAACGCCATCACCTATACGCCCACAGGCTCGCATATCGTGATCTCGATTAGCGTCGACGATGGTCGCGTGGCGTGCTCGGTGGCCGATGATGGTCCGGGTATCGCACCCGAGGATCGCGAGCGGATCTTTGAGTCGTTCTATACCGCCAACCATGGTCTGGCCGACAGCCACCGCAGCGTGGGCCTGGGTCTTTCGCTCTGCCGTTCCATTGCGTTGGCGCATGGCGGTAGCATAGAGGTTGCCGCGGCGGACCCGCACGGTTCGGTCTTTACGATTGAGCTTCCCGCCGCCGACGTTTCGTTTGATAAGGAGTAGCGCTGTGTCGAACTCTGCCGTAAAACCGCTCATCTTGGTCGTTGAGGACGACCCAGCTGTTCGCAACCTTATCGTTGCCGCGCTCGAGGCGCACGGCTTGCGCCATATGGCCGTGGAGACCGCCCATGCCGCCATCGCCGCCGCCTCGTCGCAGGCGCCGAGCATTGTGCTGCTCGATCTGGGCCTGCCCGATATGGACGGCGTCAAGGTGGTGGAGTCGGTGCGCGCATGGTCGGGCATGCCGATCATTGTGGTCTCGGCACGCAGCGAGGATGCGGACAAGATTCGCGCACTCGATGCCGGCGCCGACGACTATCTGACCAAGCCGTTTTCGGTCGAGGAACTGCTCGCGCGCATTCGCACGACGCTTAGGCGTCTTTCGTATGCGCAAACGGGTGGCGTTGCCTCCGAGGGCTCGTTCGATACCGGTGAGCTGCATATCGATTTTGATGCCGGCATCGCCACGATGGATGGCGAGGAGCTGCATCTGACGCCGATCGAGTACAAGCTCCTGTGCCTGCTGGCGCATAACGCCGACAAGGTGCTGACGCACCAGTTTATCCTGCACGAGATTTGGGGCACGGCAACTAAGAGCGATCTGGCGAGCTTGCGTGTCTTTATGGGCACGCTGCGCAAGAAGATCGAGTCCGACCCCGCGCATCCGCGCTATATCCAAACGCATGTGGGCATCGGTTACCGATTGGTCACCCAAGGCTAGATTGCCAACCACCATCCCACTATGAGTTGCGGTGAAATACGGTCTAAATTTGCCTAATTCCAGGCAAAACAGTCCGTATTCCACCGCAACTTTGTTATTTGCCCTTGGGCTTGCTGGCGTAGAACTTCTTCTTTTTGGGCTTACCTGAGCAGGCGGGCTTGCCGTCGCCGCGCGGCCCTCGGTCGCCGGCCTGCGCGTGCGCGGACACTGCTGCGCGAGGCTTGTGGGCTTCGGGGCTGCGCAGCTCCTCGGTTCGCTCTGCAATCTCCTCGGCGCTAAAGCCGACCTCGGCCATGGCGTCCTCGATGGGCAGGCGGCGCACGATATAGCAATGGTGCACCTTCTGGTTGCGCGCGAAATCCTCGGGGATGGTCTGCGCCGTAATGTCCTCCAGCACGACGCCCGCGCGTGCGAGCTTGCGCGTCTCGGGGCGAAAGCCGCGCAGGTTGCAGCTAAAGATGGCATGTCCGCCCTGTGCGAGCAGGCGAGATACGCCGGCCAAAAGCTCAACATGGTCGCGCTGGACATCCCAGGTGCGGCGGCCCATCTTGGACGAGTTCGAAAACGTGGGCGGGTCGACAAAAATCAGGTCCCAGCGGTTGCGCGTCTGGCGCTGGTCACGAATCCAGGCGAGCACGTCATCGCGCACAAAGTGATGCTGCGGGCCAACAAAGCCGTTCTGGCGCATGTTGCGCTCGGCCCAGTCCAGGTAGGTGTTGGAAAGGTCGACCGTCACGGTCTCCTCGACGCCGCCGTCTGCCGCATAGCAGGTGGCGGTGCCGGTGTAGGCGAACAGGTTGAGGAAGCGGCGCGCCTGTTTGGCGTGCTCGCGCACCAGGTTGCGGGTGACGCGGTGGTCCAGGAAGATGCCCACATCCAGATAGTCGTCAAAGTTGACGGCAAAGGTAAGGCCGCCCTCTTCGATGAGCGGCAGGCGACGGCGCGCGATGTTGGCACGCTCGCCCGATCCGCCCTTGCCGGCACCCTGCTTGCCGTACTGCGAGCCGCCGCGCGAACGCATGCGGGCCTTGGCGTGCACATGCTCGGCGGGAACATCTAGGATGCGCGGCGCGATGGCCAAGATGTCGAGCATGCGGGCCTGGGCCAGCGTGGGATCGATGGTCTTGGGCGCGGCGTATTCGGCGATGACGAGCCAGCGGCCTGGCGTCTGCGGGCAACCCTCGTACAGGTCGATGGCGGCGGAGTAGTCGGGCAGGTCGGCATCGTAGACGCGGTAGCAGCTTACGCCCTCGCGCTTTGCCCACTTGCGACGCAGGCGGGCGTTCTTGCGCAGGCGGTTGGCGAACTGCTCGGACTCGGGGATGAGCACAGGCAGCGGCTTGCCGTCGCCAAGGTCGAGCGTGGCGGCAGGTTCGGGCATGGGAGTGTCGGCGGCTTCGTCTTGAGCGTCTGCGGTCTGCTGTTCGGCATCTGCGCTGGTCGCAGCTTCGAATGCAGCGGCGGCGTGGTCGAGCGAGGGCCAGACCTCAATAGCCGCCTCCTCGTTATTGGGCATGACGGCGATGGAGCGCGCAGGCTCGGCATGGAGCGCGCGGGCCATAAGGCCATCGCGGGTGAGCGCGGCGACCGGCGCGGCGGTAAGCTCGGGCGCGCGGCGCAGCTCGCCGATCAGCGTCATGGCGTCGTGCATGAGCGAAAGCGGGGTCTCGGTGGTGTCTGCGACCACGGCGGCGCCGGCGACGGCACCCACATGGTCCAGCACGGTGGCGGGCTTGGCGGCGCAAAAGTCGACAAAACGCTTGAAGCCGGCGCACTTGACCATGCGCTCGGCAGTCTTGCGGGCGGCAGGGTCGATGTCTACGGCCACGATGCGCGCCTGGCGCTCGCGCGCCGTCGCCTCGCGCTCGCGCGCCTCGGCAAGCAGTTGTTCCCATAGGTCGGCATCATGCAGCTGCCAGCCCTCAAAACCCCAGTGCTTGCGTGCGGCACCCGGGGCGCGGTCGGTCAGGATATTCACGGCCTCCAGCAGCAGACCGCCGCCGGCGCACGAGGCATCGATCAGCGTGGGCAGGGCTTCATTCTCGTAATCATCGGCCGTCAGCTCGCGCTCGCACAGTGCGGTCCAGCCGACCTGCGCCAGCACCAGAGCGGCGTAGTCGGGGCGCAGCACGTGCGCGCCCTCGCCGGCACGGGTCGCCGCGGGCGGCAGGCGCTTGAACAGCGGGTCGCCCGAAAGGTCTAGGCTTATGCTCGCGCGGCGCTGGCGCAACGAAAGCAGTAGGTGAACATCGGGGTCGGCGGCATCGACGTCGGCGCGACGGCCCGTGGTCTCGGCCAGGCGGTCGCACAATGCGTCCTTGGCGCGCAGGGCCGAGAAGCGCGTGTTGCGCAGCTGCTCGGTCACGCCGCGGGCGGTAATGGCGATGGTGGCGCCGGGGCGGATGATGGTCTCCCAGGCGATGTCGTAAACGCCATCGTACAGCTCGTCGGCATCCTGCGCCTCAAAGCGCCCGAGTACCACGAACACGCGGCTCGCCAGGCGCGACCGCAGACAGGCGCGGTAGCCTTCTTCGAGCTCGCCCTCAAACGTGGCGCGGCCCTTCAGCCGGCGAACATGCGAAAGCCCGAGGCGTTTAAGCTCATCGGCGAGTGCGGACTCAAAGCCCTCGGGGCAGCTTGCGTAAAATTCCATGGGTGACCTCTCTGGTTGCGTCGCTCCATTATATGATGGA
>RPYR01000118.1 GCA_008671285.1 Collinsella aerofaciens
ACCAGGTGGTCTTCTATGAGCTCACGCGTAAGTTTGTGGAGACCGAGGAAGACGTTCCCCAGGAGGCCTGCGACGTGCTGTACTACACGCTCGCCGTGGGCCACCACACCGGCGTGCTCGACTGCTTTGAACCGCGCCTGTCGGTGCCGGTGAACGTGTTCTATTCGCTCGTCGACGCGCTGCCGGAGGGGGAGGCCAAGACCAAGTTCGAGGCCATCCGCTCCTTTGGCGAGTGCCAGCTCGACAAGGCGGCGGTGCCGTCGCTGCTCGAGGCCTGCGATGCGCTGCTCGATGAGCGCGGTTTTCGCGGGTCGGCCAAGGCCGGCATCTCGGTGTTCGACGACGACTTTGGCCTGCATGCCCAGCAGGTCGCGTTTCTTATGAAGTTCCGCGATCTGGTTGAGCGCGTGCGCGATGTGTCGGGCGTGTATCTGACGGGAAGGTTGCAGTAATGGGTCGCGTTGTGGATGGACGTGTGAACGGCGCCCCGTTTGCGGGTATCGTTCTCACGGCGGGAAGCGTGCTGCGTGCCGACGATGCCGCCGGCCCCGTGCTCTCCAAAAAGATGGAGGACGCACCTATCGCCGGTTGGTACACCATCGACGGCGGCCAAACGCCCGAGGATGACATCATCGAGGTCAAGCGCGAGCGTCCGCCGCGTTTGGTTTTGGTCGATGCCGCCGACATGGCGCTGCCCGTCGGTGCCATCCGCCTGCTCGACAAACGTGACGTGGCCCGCAAGTCGATGTTCACCACGCATTCGCTCCCTTTGTCGATTCTGATCGAAGAGATTGAGCAATCGTGTGATGATATCGTCTTCATAGGGATTCAGCCGGGCGATACGGAGTTCTATAACCCCATGTCCCCGGAGGTCTTTGAGGCCGTCGACGCCGTGTACGACGCCGTGGCCGCCAACGACTTTTCCCACTTTGTCCGCTTGGGGCAGGAGCTATAGCAGCGCTTGCCCCTGCTGAATAGGAAAGAAGTGATTGACATGGCAGATTCCAAGGCAGAATATCCCGCTCCCGATTGCCTGGCGCCCGCCGCGATCGAGGCCAAGACCGAGGCCGCCGGCGTGACCAAGGCCAACCTGCCGGTCGCAAAGGCCTTTCTGTTGGCAATGTTCGCCGGTGCGTTTATCGCCTTCGGCGGCCTGTTTTTTACCGTGTTTTTAAGCGACAGCACGCTGGGCTGGGGTGCCCAGCGTGTCGTGGGCGGCCTGTGCTTTTGCCTGGGCCTGGTGCTGGTGCTGGTGTGCGGCGCCGAGCTGTTTACCGGCAATTCGCTTATGGTCTGCGCGCTCAAGAGCAAAAAGATCACTCTGGTCCAGATGCTCAAGGCCTGGGTCGTCGTGTGGATCGGTAACTTTGTCGGTGCCCTGTTCATCGTCTTTTTGGTGTACATGGCCGGCATTTACAAGCTCAACGGCGAGGCGGTCGCCAACTCCATGGTGAGCGTCGCTGCCGGCAAGGTGACGATCGACTGGGTGACGATCTTCTTCCGCGGCATCCTATGCAACATCTTTGTGTGCCTTGCCGTGTGGATCGGTACCGCCGGCAAGACCGTGGTCGATAAGGTTGTGGGCATTCTGCTGCCCATCGCCGCCTTTGTGGCCTGCGGTTTTGAGCACTGCGTTGCCAACATGTACTTTTTGCCCATGGGTGCCGTGATGCATGTATGCGGTTATGGTGCCGACGTCGCCGGCGCCGACGCGCTCAACGCTGCGGGCATTGCGTTTAACTTGTCCGCCGCCACGCTGGGCAACATCGTGGGCGGCGCGGTCCTGATCGCGCTCGGCTACTGGTTTATCTACGCCAAGAAGTCTGAGGCGTAAGGTACCGTCTGTTTGACGTTGGGCCTCCCGCGGGGCGTTGCCGTGCGGGAGGCTCTTCGTGTCTTGCTGCGGTGGATGCTGTGGGCTTTGCGTCGCGGCAGCTGGTGGCAGAGCTGTGGTGCGGTGGGGCTTGAACTCTGAGCTGGAAGGAATAATCGAGATGGCATCGAGAGCTATGCGTGACGGTCGCTCCGTAGTGACGACATGCGGGGGATGCTATGCCGATTGTGCCTTTGCGGCCCATGTTGAGGATGGTCGCGTGGTGGCCGAGTTGCCGGTGCCGGGGCATCCGTGCGCGGCGCGTGCCCTGTGCGCCCGCGGGCGGCATCGCCTGTCTATGCCGTTTGATGAGCGCGACCGGATTTTGCATCCCATGCGCCGCCGAGCTGATGGCTCGGGGTTCGATGCGATTTCGTGGGACGAGGCGTTTGCTCGGATTGCCGAGCGTCTTTTGGGGATTGTTGGCGAGTGCGGGCCTCGTGCGCTGGGCATGACGCTCGGCGTGCCCTCGTTCGACCGCTACTGGGCGTATCGCTTTATGCATGCGCTGGGCTCGCCCAACGTGTACGGTGCCGACGGCGCCTGCGAGGTAAGCCGACTTACCGGTTGGGAGCACAGCCTAGGTTATAGTCCTGCCTCCGACCTGGCGCATACCGACTGCATCATGTACCTCGGGCGTTCCTTGGTGGATTCGTCGACGATGGGGGCCGTTGATGCGCTCAACGATGCGCGCCGGCGTGGGGCGAAGATTATCGTGGTCGACCCCCGGCGCAGTGGCTCGGCTGCGCTTGCCGACCGCTGGCTGCGCGTACGCCCGGGCTGCGACCTGGCCTTGCTGCTGGGCATTGCGCATGTGCTCATTGCCGAGGGCCTGTACGACCACGAGTTCGTTGCCCGCTATACCACGGGTTTTGACGAGCTGGCGCAGGCTGCTGCTGTTTGGACGCTTGAGTGGGCCGAGTCGATGTGCGACGTGCCGGCCGCAGAGATTGCCGCCACGGCGCGCGATCTCGCTGCCGCCGCGCCTGCCGCTGTGGTGGATGCGGGCTTTCATGGCGGCATTGGCATCGCGTATGCCAATAGCACCCAGACCGCGCGCGCGATTTGTCTGGTCGATGTGCTGCTGGGCTGTATTGGACATGCGGGCGGTGCGCTCAATCCGCCCACACCGCTTGTACTGGGCGACTTGGACCCTGTGCGTTTCGCGACGCCGTCGGTGCCGCGTGGGCCCAAGTTGGGGTCCGAGCGCTATCCACTGGTCGATCCGGTGCGCGGTCTGTGCACGACCATCGGTCAGTCGATTCTTACCGGGGACCTGCGAGGGCTGATCGTTTACGCCAGCAATCCCGGCGCGGGCTATGGCAATGCGCAGGCTTGGTTGGGTATTTTGCAGCAGCTCGACTTGCTCGCGACGATTGATATTCGCTGGTCCGAGACAGCGCGTGCTTCTGACTTCGTGCTGCCCGACGTGACGTATCTGGAGGCCGACCGCGGTGCGGGCACAGTTGTGGGTACCAACGATTCGCGGGTGTTCTACCGCAACGCCGTGCTGCCTGTGCAGCATGACGACACACGTCCCGGTCGGGAGATATTTGCCGGTCTGGCGCAGGCGTGTGGCGTGGGTGAGTACTTTCGGTTTACGTCCGACGATCTGGCGGCTGCCCAGGTGGCGCCTTTTGGGATCAATCTGGACGAGCTCAAGGAGCGCGGCTGGGCCGACACGGGTGTTGCGTTGCCGTCGCGTACGGGCGAGCCGGCGATTCCCTTGGATGGCGGCAAAATTGCGCTGGCAAGCGCCGTATGGGAACGAGCCGGCCTGGGTCGTGTACCCGACTGGATCGCTCCCATGGTGGAGCCCGGCCCGGGGATGTTTCGCCTCATTAGCGGCAACCGTCCCTTTGAGTCGCATACTTCGCGCAGGCTCGCTGCCCAAGGTGCCGCCGAGGCTGGATCGGACCTGGACGCCGTGCAGATGAATGCCGATGCTGCTGCGCACATGGGCATCGCCGACGGCGAGGTCGTCGATCTCGTGAGCGATATGGGCCGCGACCGCGTGCGCGTGGAGACGACGCCGTATCTGCATCCGGCGTGCATCTTCACCTCGGCCGCTCCCGGCGGGCGTTCGTTTGGCGCCGATGCCGGTGGCGTTCAAGCCTTGGGCGTGGGTCCGCTCGACCATACGCCGTTGCGTTGGGACCCGTTGACGGGCGCTGCGCTCACCCAGGAAAACGCCGTTC
>RPYR01000213.1 GCA_008671285.1 Collinsella aerofaciens
CACACGATCGATGCTTGTTTGGTGGGCCTACTCAGATCCTAAGCAACCTCTCATGGACTTGGACACAACGCTCGAGATTGAACACATCTATGCAAGAAAGCGTAACGAGGTACACCCGCTATCCAATCGCTCAAATCTTGAAGCACTAGGAAACAAGGCGATGTTGGAGAAGCGCGTAAACATTCGTGCCTCAGATTACCAACTGACGGATAAACGCAAGTATTACGAGGGCTATGTGAACGATAAAGGCGTTGAGGTGTCGGGGACCGCTGTTCGCGAACTCGTGGAAATTGCGCGATGCGGCGACTTCGCCGAGAGCGACATCGAAATGCGCACCGAGCGGATCATCACTACTTTTGTCGAGTGGCTTGGCAGGTTGGGCCTGTTAAGGGAGTAAAACTTGATTCATCTTCGCTTATCGGTTTTGGACCCGGAAAAGCTCGTTGCTTTTGTTCAGTAGACGGACGTTGCCGTCTACTGCGGTTGCGTGCCAAACGTTGGTGTCAGTACCTCGGAAAAGGGGTGTGGCCACCGCCTAGAATCTTCAGTTACCACGCTGAGACGACAGGAGATGACCATATGGACACACTGTAGCGCACGAGGCTCCCGCGACGCCATCGTTTGCGTTTCGCCATCGCTGCTCGAAGCGTGTCACTTGGCACTTCTGGCCGGAGGAGAGATGGCTGTTCCCTATGGGACTACGGAACCACCTATATCCGCTTGCTGCGGGCTTGCTTGAGCCAGTTTCTCTTGAAAGAGCCGACACCACCGAAGAACTTATTGTACGTCTCACCGTTCTCCTTGGCCTCGTACTTGACCAAGGCAAGTTCGATAGTGCAGAGGTAATCCGCAACTTGCTCGAGGCGGTAGTCGGTCATCGAGGTCTTGCGGCGTCGGACGACCCCTTTTGAGAGGACCCTGCCCACCGAGCGGTCGAGTGCCTGCTTGACGATATCCTGACCGTTGTCGTAGTAAACCTTCACATCGTCGAAGGATTGAAAGAAGCCCAGGTGTTCAATCATGGCGGAGGAGATGTCGCGCCCCATGCGCTCCATTAGCCTTGCCGGGTCTTCGAACTGGCTGCGGCGGTAGACGAACGTGATATAGGAAATGGGAAGTTTGCGGACGAATGAGGAGAAGTAGGCGAGCATCACCTTGCGCTGCTCGATGTTAAGAAACTCATAGTCCTTGTGCCCGTTCATGAGAGGCTCGGAGTGAAACGGAATGTTAGGGAGATCGGCCCTGGCAAGTTTGGCCTCATAGCCCGTGACCGCCTCGGCGATGCTGTCTGCCTGGTCGTGAAAGACGAGCGTGAGCAGGTAGTAGCGAGCTTTGCCGCCGCGGTCGCCGCTCTCGTCGACGAAGATGCTGAGCTCCTTGGCCAATGGGGACTCCTAATGGAATGGATAAAAAAATAGCCGGGGGACTCCCCCGGCACTTGGAGGTAGCTTTATGAGCCACCAATAACCTTATAGCATGTGCTGGCGGTGAGTGCAAGAGAGGAACGGGATGAAACTGCTGTTGATAGTGCCCCTGAAACAGATCCACAGCTTCTTCGAGATTACGGAACACGAGAATTGATCGTCGGAGCTGGCTTGCGATAGCAACCCGAAGCTTGCCTTTGTCTGTACGAACCTGATTCAGAGGAGCAGTGACACCATCCATGAGGGCGTGCCTGAGATCTTTGCGTCTCGAGGCTCCCTCGCGTGCCCGGCCGCGGGCGGCTCCCGGGGCGGTCGCGGCCGTCATTTCCTCCCGCTCCTCGACTCGATGTAGGCGTCCGCTGACGCCCTCGACACCAGGAGCTTCCTTCCGAGCCTGTACGAGTCGATCTCTCCCGACCAGATGAGGTCGTACGCCTTGCTTCGGCTCGCCCTCATGTACTCCTGCATCTCGTGTCACCGTCATCCATTCGTCGCGGCCCTGGTTGCCCTCGGGCGCGGCACATTCGGCTGTGTGTGCCATGGTTCCTCCAATCTTCCCGTGCGGCACAGTGTCCCTTTTCATCTGCACGACGATTGAACCGCCTGATGGCGCGACGCACGCACGGCGGGGGCGGAGACGGGTCGAGCTGGTCAGGCCTCCACGAAACTGCCATGAGCCGCGCTTCTTAGCTCTCAGCTAAGTCCCTGAAAAGCAAAAGGCGCCCATACGGGCGCCTACCTAGTAGCTGGAGTTGTTCGGTTGTAGTCGGAATGCTCGTCTTCCGCGGTGCTGCCGTCCGGGGTCCGGCATCTGTCGTTCGCCTCTTCTGTCGTGTTTGATATTGCGTGTTCTGCGAGCGACCTTGCACAGGTTTTTCAGCCCGTTGCCCCAGGTGCACCCGGGTAAATGGTACCCATCCGTTGGGACATGGACATTGCGGGAGGGGCGTCTGGACAAGCTGGGATGGACGAACGGACAACGGTAGCCCGATCAGCGCCCCTCTTTACCTGCAGATGTTTTCCTTGCTCAGTCAATGGCATTGTCGAGGCTTGCTGTGCTCGGAATCCACATGCGTTACCTGCGGGTCTCTGCGATTGTCGGCCCCTCATCAGGTCAAAAGAGGCATAAAAGTCGAAAACTAGCCCTGCATACTGATTTTTCCATGTTCTTCAAGCCACTCGAGCATGTGCTCGATGATGTCCCTCTCATCTTGGAACGCGTCGTCGAACGCATACGAAGCCCAATCGCCTTCCTTTGCCTCCTTGAAGAACTTTCTCAAAATACTTGTCTCGGCCCAGTCGAGCGCCCTCTCGATATCTTCTTGTTCGATGCGGCTGAGGGATTCGAATGCGTCTCTCTCAACGCCGTGTAGAAGCAAGGTGTCATAGAAATGCGCGCGAGTGTTGATGCCCTGCTGTTTGAAGTACTTGTATGGATGGGCTGCGGGTGCCATTTCCGTTTCAAGCCAATGTTGTCTGGTCTCTTCGTCCCGCATGATGTCGTAGTCGAGCGTTCGGCAGTACTTCCCCGCAAGGTAATCGGGATGCACATCCAGCGCCTTGGCGCATGCGTCGAGAAGCTCCGGGGTCATCTCCCCGTCGTTTACCCCATCTCTGATCTGACGGCTGCTCCATTTGGTCTCCTTTGCGAGTCCGTTCATGCTCATGCCGCGCTGATTACATACCCATCTGAACCAGCCCTTGTTGATCGGCTGCTTGCGCTTTATCCGGTTTGCCATCGAGGCCTCCAAGTGAGGGGATTAAGCCAAAATGTGCCACTATTCAATCCCCGTTAGTAGAAGTAGAATTTCAATTAAAGGTACTGAGGGATTATCCCGCACCCTTTGAACAGCAGTTTAGCAAAAACAAATCAGGGAGGCAATCATGGAGAAGACGAATGCAGGGCATCAATCCGCATCGAGAACAATAAACCGCTTTAACCCCGGCAACGAACAAACAACCTTAAACGAAGCAGACCCTTTATGGGGTCGTGGGACAGTGCGTCAAAAACGGATGGAGCACGGGAAAGGAACCGAAATGATTGGAGAATTGACCAAGAAATCGTTCGAGATGCCGGCCCTTCTCGAACGGCATAACGATTTCGAGCAAGCAATATGCAGAACGGTGTTTCAAGACAAGTACAGCTCCAGCGCGAAGACTTACCACGTCATCGACCATCTTATTGCTCGAGGCGAAGAGCTCGGACTCATGGGCGTCCCAAGCTATCTCGCGGCGATAGAGGCGCTGAAGAGATTCAGCTCCTATCACGCTGGCCTAATCAGGGGTTTTGCCGGGGAACGACGGGTCTTCTACGCAATCAAGCATGTCGGGTCCGGCTTCGAGCAACTGGTCAATGCCGAGTTGGACTACGAGGGCGAGCACGATGAGTTCGACCAGATCCTCGTCAGCCGGCAGGGTCTTGTGATAGTCGAAGTGAAGAACTACTCCTCCTCGGCCGCGATCGGGGGCGACGGGATCCTGAGGTTTGAGGACGGAAGCGGGCGCATGCGCAACGTCGGGGAGAGGATGGCCTCCAAACGTTACGTCTTGCGCGAGGTAGTGTCCAACGCAATTGGGCGCGAGCTCCCTGATGGAGCGATCGTCTCCCTTGTCGTCAACGCCAACGAGAAGGCCTCTATTCGAAACGATTCTGATCGAGTCGAGGTTCAGAGCACGGGCAGCATCGCGCATCGAGTCGAGGAGCTGTTGAGAGGCGACGAGGTCCTAGGGGTCGAAGACGTCTCTGCCATCAAGATGGCGCTTGAGGCCGCTCACCATCCCATTGAGATCGAGCCAGAGATCGATTTCGAGTATGTATCAGCAACCCTGCATGAGGCCCTCTCGCTGATCGCCCGATCGGTTGCGGAGGAGAAAGAGGACGAGGATTTCGCTCACGTGTCCGCTCTCGAGAGCGAGACCTGCTCGGTATCTCAGGCGCGGAGGCCGTCTCCTGCGCTCATCTCGGGTGCAGTGGCTCTTCTTTTGGGCATTGCGGGCGGATACGTGCTCGGATCAACGGGAAAATGGAGGTAAGCAGATGAACGACGTTATGGAACGCACCGCTACAAGCTACGCGGCGATTGATGCGATGGGCAACAAAGCAAGCGATTGCCAGGGCATGCTCAAATCCCTTGTCGATGCGACGAACGGCATCACTGGGCCCCAGGCTGGCCTTCTCGGATGCCTCGTCATTTCCGTTGCCGGGGTTGCGGGATATGGAATATACGCCCTTTGCGACCTGGTCAAATCCGGACACCCCGTCGAGCTCACCTCTGGAGGGGTGCACTTCGCGGCGAATACGGAAGCACTCTGCGAGGCGAGCAGCCTCTAATCGACAGACAGGAGAATCGATGCAGATGAATGAGACCCCCCCCGATCGGGACCACGCTGACTTACGGCGAGGCAATTAGAGCATGCGACCGCTTCGAGCGGACGATGCTCGAGAAGGCGTACGGGGCCGAGCTCCTGCCCGCGGTGGGGCTGTACGACCTGCTCTGGCAGCTTGAGTCGCTCGCGCAGAAGTTCGGAATCGAGTGCAAGGGGGCCTTCCCGAGGCTTAAGAGGGAGATCCGGTCGTTCTCTAGCGAGAGGACCGCTCTGGCGAACGGGGTGAACGGCGAAAGGTTCTACCTGCTACAGGATGAATCGGCGCTCAGGCAGCATGATGAGACACACCTTTTCAAGGTCGGAATCGACGGGGACAAGCTCGCCGGCGACCTCGACGAGGCCCTCGAGTTGCTTTCAAAAGAGTCTGCCAAGACCGATGAGCACAGCAACACGTATTCGCCTGATTGTCTGGGACGGGATTCCGACAGGTTTGGTGAAGACCTCTTCATGAAATGGGCCGGAATCGGGTTTTGCACGATGATGGTCTGCTTGGGTATCTCGATACTCGTCCATTCGGCCTTCCAGATCAGCTTCTGTTCCAAGTGGTTCTTCTAATGCGGGGGCCGTTGAACGAGCAGGTTTTCATTCAATTTGCCAACTCATGGGCAAGCCACCTGAGACTACTCACTTTCCCTCCGAGGGTGAAGTCCTGCAACCTGGGGTTTTGCGACTGTCGCACAAACCACCCGTGCTGATTTACTTACGATTGCAGCTGGCGGCTAGCAGGCAAAAGGGTGCTTGAGTTTCAAAACGGGCGTTTCGGTGCTATCGAGCCTCCAAAGATTGTCCGCTGTGCCCTTTGGGACAAAAGCAAAAACTCAAAGCCTTGAGTGTGAAAAAAGTTTTTGAAGTTGCCCCAGATTTTGTCCCTGAAGCCGATGAAACGCGACATTGTGTTACCTGGCGGCACTCGGCTCGAGACGGCACTGAAAGCTGGATACAACTGGAATGACAGGGCAGCATAACTGGAGCCATCGAGTGGGAGTGATTTTTGCAGGTGAACAGGCTGTTTTGATGTACTCACATCACTTGGCACCCACTATCACCTATTAGTACCGAGTGGATTTGCCCCAGCATTTTTATTAGGGAGTATTTTTCGCGAAAATCGGCTTTCAGATGTACTCACTGAGGCTTTTTCGCAATGTCTTTCGCTGTTTACGTGCTTGACTGGGCCGGTGCCCTCATGGGAAAGGGCGTCTGGGTCCGCATGTACTGGCACGAGGCGGCGGACGCCTACCGCGACGTCGTCGACGGCGCGGGGCTGCCGATAGCCCGCAGGCGGGATGGGTGGAGCTTCCTCGTCGCGGACCCGAACGACGTGGACGTGCTCGACAGGCTCACGCTCGACGGCGAGATAGTCCTCGAGCGGATGACCGGCCGCCTCGTCGACGCCGCCAGGATGATGCGCGCGTACGACGCCGCCGAGGACCTCGGCCCCCGGACGGTCGCAGCACATGCCCATCTCGAGGCGCTCATGGGCGACTCCGATGAGGCGATCTGCTCCCGAATGGGCATGGACGCTGCAACCTGGCGCGCGGTCGATGCCGCGTAGGCCGCGTCTCGGTCCCGAACGTGCGACGATTAGCCCCGTTTCCAAGGTGTTTTGGGTCGACCCAGGTGCCAAACGGGCCTTAGAATCGATTAAAGCGCCTCGTCTGCCTGGGGTTTGTAATTAGCAAAGCCATGAAGGTCGATTGTTCATGAGCGGCAAACCTGAGCGTAAGGCCATCACTCATAAGAGCTGCTATGAAAAATCTAGCCACGCCAAGAGGGTCACATAATCTTCCTTTGTGCAATCCCGAGTTATCACTGACCCGTTATGACATAAGTAAGGAGCCCAGCCGCGGTCACTCGTGGAACCTCGAAGCCATGTTTCTAACTCTAAGCCATATCGGTTAATCTCTTGCTCACTCGGAGCAAATATGAAGTCACTCACGCCATCATGGGAGACCTTCTTCAAGAGGCTCTTTTCAATCTTTGTGAAATGGTCACTGAGCATTTCGGCGATGGTTTTCTTCCGCAATGCACAACTCGCCCAATCAACGGATTCTTCCTTGTCGTGATACTGAGTACCCCATCGCCGTAGAACGATTAGCACTTGGTCACTTTCGATCTTTTGGGCCCTCCATGTGTACGGGCAAGGTTTCCCCCGCCAAATCCCGTTCGATCCGAGATTAATCTCATCGCCAACTTTAAGCATGGCAATAAAGCTTTTAACGCGCTTCATGTAGTCTGCCTGCGCTTCATTGTATTGTTCATTTGCCGCTTTTCTGGCCTTTTCTGCCCGCAAAACGGCCTCGCGTATCTCTGCTTCCTTCTTTTCAATCTTTTCCAGCAAGAGCCGCTTTTCCTTGCCTTTGAAAAATCCTAACCTGCTCAATTCTTGTTGCATGCTCTGCTTTTCTTTTTCTAGGCTTTTTGCCCTGCGCTCTTCGTATAGTTCTGAGCTTGGCTTTGATGGCTTCCCGCCAGCAAGCTTGATAAGCGCCTCAGATCGCATGCGGTCAATCCGTGTTTTCTCATCCCATTTGACTTTTGCTTCTGCCGCCTTAGCTTTTGCTTCTAGATAATCACCTAGTTCGCAGAATAATTCATAAGCTGATTCGTAGCGGCCGTTATCAAACGCCTTGATCGCGATGTTATATTGCTCAGATCGCTTTCGCTCCTCTTCTCGCTTCGCCTTTTCTTCGCGCTCCTTTGCGACCCAGCTCGTTTCGGCAATTTCAGCCGCTTTGATTTCTTCCTCGCTGAAATCGCTTGTCAACGAAGAGAGGATTTCTCCATCAAAATCAAAGTACTCGGATGCGTAGAGCAGGCCTGTGTATGCGTCTACCGAATTGAACGTAGCGCTGAAGTTGTTGCCAAAGAAAATAATCAGTTCTTGATCGCTCTCGAGCTTTGGCAAAAGAAAGAGTCCTTTGATGATCTTGCTTGAAGCAAGCGCGCCTGTTGCAAGGTCGTTAATCTTTCTTTCTAGGCTTTCCCGAAAGTCCTCATAACGCTTTTCGTCCTTAACAAACGCATCGATCAGGAAATGCCTCTGTTTGCCTCCTCCTTCGGGGTTTTTCGCATCAGCGAATTCTTTATACAGGGCATCGCAAACTTTTTCGAAGCTGCCCTCGTTGAATAATCTTTCGATGGATCCGCCACATATATCCATTACATGGTCGTTTCTCCATTGATCGCGGAATAATAGCCACGAAGAGAAACCGTCGCCACTCACGCGGGAATACATCGATCTTCCGAAGCGAGCATCTGAGAGGTGCTCGCGAAATCGCTCGTATTTCGCTGCTTCGACGCGGCCCTCTTTATAGACGTCATCAAAGTCGGGCATTATCAATCTGATGATCCCCATTGCGATCGACTCGCCATTGGGTTCGTCATAGATTTCATAAAAGAGATCAGCGAACGATAGTTTGTGCAGGTCTTTCTCTCGCTTTATGTCTGACAATTCCATCCTCGATCTCCGATCACGATTACCTATAGCGTTTGCCGTAGTTCTTCCCATAATTCTTGTTCATCGAGTATCGCTTGTCATATGGTTGTGTTCGTGGGTGCTCATGACCAGGATTCTCAGAAGATGCTTGTTTGGACAAGCCTAAGCTTGCTCCTGCGGGGCTTCCTGAGAAGGATCCATAATGCCAAGAAGACCGTCCGCAACCGACTTTGAAACCTTTGCCATAGCTTTTCTTTGATCCCCGGCCTGATTTAAAAGTCCCGTGCATCTTCCCGACCACGGCGTTGCCGATATGCTGCGAATGGGCACGAGAATAACCTTTGGCACGATATTGCCCTGAAATCTTTCCAGAAACGAAACTCTTTGTATTCGCGGAGAACTTCCCGCGATTGCCTCGGCCACCGCGCGCCATAGCACCTCCAATTGCAACTGCAACCATTATATTCGAGGCAATGGCCAGTTCTATAATCAAACAGCATGATTGACGATGAGAAAGATTGGTACATAAGGGCTATTTCATCCCCGCTATTGCTATTCGGATAGGCTCTGGTGTCGACCCAGCACAAAAACAAACTTTGAATCGATTTCAGCACCTCGTCTATCAGGGGCTTCGCAAGCAGCCGCATAGACGGTCGTTTTCAACATTCGAAGGCTATAAGCATGGCGGAGACTGCGCAGGGAACGGAGGCGCTGCGATGACGACTGACGACGAGCCCAAGAGGCTCATGGAGTAGCACGAGATGGCCTACTTCAGGGGCGACCTCGCAATGAGCATGCCGAGCAGCTACTCCATCGACGAGATGAGGGGGATCTCCTCGGCCATGGACGCGAGCACCGCCGAGGTCGATGCCGCCATGCGCGCCGACTTCGAGTCCCTTCCGCCGGAGGCAAAGGTGAAGCTCCTCGACATGCTCGCCGAATCCGGCGTCGAGTCGCGAGAGTGGTGGGAGAAGATCCTCTGCGGTTTCGAGGTTCCCGACTTGCCGCCCGAGAACTAGCAGCTGGCACACAGAGGCCCCGCTCGTTAATGAGCGGGGCCTCTTGCATCATTCGGTTTGCGAACGCTTTTCCTAGCTATTCGGTGCCATTGTCGTCTTCCGCGTCCCAATGGCCCTTCCTGCGCATCAACGCTAGGATGGCGATGCCGCATGTTGCAGCGGCAGCCAGGCATGCGAGCGGGATCCAGGGCGCAGAGTCGCCCGTCTTGGGCAGACCGCCCTTGGGGGCCGGGCTCGTGGGCGTGGCGGGCTTGTCTGCCAGGCTCACGGTCTGGCCGGCGTCGTCGATGTCGGCGTGGACCGCTACCTCGGCGCCCTCCTTGGAGACCGTCTTGAACGCCACGATGTCGTGGCCCTTGAGCGCTCTCCCGTCGAACGTGAAGCTCAGGCTCACGGAGCCGGACGACTTGTCGGGGACGAACGAGGTCGTGGCTGTCACGTCCTTTCCGCCCAACTGGACGGGTTCGCCAGTCTCCTTGTCCATGAGCGTGCCGGTGACGGCGTACTCCTCCCCGGGGTGAGGCCCTCGTAGGCGACCTCGTCGACGATGGTCGCCTCCGCGTTAGCGACGGCCTCGTGGTCGCCGTCGTCGGCGTCGGTGGATTGGCTACACTGATGTGGACAGTTCCGGGAGGGGCGCAGGAGACGGGAGGGCCGTATATGAGGGGCCCCAGGTACCCGAGGCATTTCACCGACGAGTTCAAGAGGCAGATAGTCGACCTCCACAGCGCCGGCAAGCCCAAACGCGAGGCCATGGACGAGCACGACCTCGGCAAGAGCACCGTGGAGAGGCGGGTCAAGTCGATAAACGCGACCGGCTCGCCGCGCGCCGCGGACAACCGCACGCCCGGGCAGAACCGGATCCTGGAGCTCGAGCGCGAGAACCGCAGGCTCCGGATGGAGGTCGACGTCTTAAAACAAGCGGCGCCGATATACGCTCGAAAGTGAGGGCCATAGCGGCCAACGAGGGCCGCTACCCCATATCAGCGCAACGCAGGCTCCTCGGCGTCGCGAGGTCGACGTACCGCTCCATGCGCTCGCGGCCCGGCCGGCCCGCCGCGCCGGACCCCGCCGCGCCGGCCGTGGTCGCGGCCCACGCCGCCAGCGAGGGCCGGTACGGCTCGCGCAAGATAAAGGCGTCGCCCGGGAGGTCGGGCGTCACCGCCAGCCGGTGCCGGGCCTGCCGCATCATGAGGGAGAACGGCCCGGTCGGCGCATACGGCGGGAAGA
This sequence comes from Collinsella aerofaciens, assembly GCA_008671285.1. Next base: position 10,497 of record RPYR01000213.1, read on the forward strand.
GGTCCAAGGTGCGCCCCGGGGCGGTCAACGAGGCCGCCGTGCCCAACGTCGTCGCGCGCGGCTTCGGCGGCAGGGCGCGACGCACCCATATATGCGGCGACCTGGCCTACGTGCGCATCGGGGCTTCGTGGAACTACGTCCGCCCGCCCGTCGACCCCTGCAACGGGGGGATCGTCGGCCACTCCGCAGGACCGAGGAGGGACGCGCGAGCTCCGAGCCAAGCTCTCGGATTACGTGCACTGGTGCAACAACTTCAGGATCCACTCGACGCTGGGCTACATGTCGCCGGTCGAGTTCAGGGAGGCGGGGCCGTCCCTCCCGGAATCGTCCAAATAGTTGTTGCCAATCCACCTTGTTCGGGAAAAGCGGCAGGCTCCTGCAGGCGGCGGGGGGCGGACAGGCCGCTCCGGTGGAACTCCCAGAGAATCCCCTCGCGCTCCTCTTTCGTATATATCGGACTCCCTCCTGGACCCAGATTGGGTCCGAGATTTTGTCCGAGGTCCCAGCCTTCCTGTTTCCTTCGGCGCGGGCGGATTGGGACCCACCGCCGATCTAGAGGCACTCGGTCAGAATCTGGAACACCTCGCTGCGCTCCAGTTTCTTGGTGCAGCCGCCGGTGAGCACGCAGGTGTCCGCAACCTTGTGCAGCGTCTCGTCGGACGCGTCGGAGCCCATCTCGGCGAAGCTCGTGGGAAGCCCCATCTCGCCGATGAACGTCTGCAGGCGGTCGATGCCCTCGAGCGCCACCGTAAGGTCGTCTTTGCCCTTGGCGTCGACGCCCCACACCTCGCTCGCCCAGCGGGCGAACTGCGCGGGCGCCTCGGGGGCCAGGTGGCGGTAGAGCGCAGGGTGGATGACCGCGAGGCCCATTCCGTGGTTGGTGTGGGTGTACGCGCCGTACTGGTGCTGGATCATGTGCGCCTGGAAGTCCGTTGACTTGCCGATCTTGAGCACGCCGTTCTCGGCCATGGCGGAGTCGTATACGAGCTCGCTTCTGGCATCGAGGTTCTGGTCGTCGTCCGCGATGATCCGCATGTTGCGGATGACGTTACGCTGGATGGCGAGGTTGATGTCGTCGGTGACATTGCGCCCGCGCGGGCTTCCGAAATAGCTCTCCATGCAGTGCGAGAGCGTGTCGAACGCGCCGCTCATGAACTGCGCGTGCGGTACGGTGAGCGTGAGCGCCGGGTCGAGCGCCGCCCACATGGGCATCGCCCCCAGATAGGCGCCCTTCACGTGTGTCTCCTCGTTAGTGATGACGGCGCCGTTGTTCTGCTCGGCGCCCGTGCCGGAGAGTGTCACGATGCAGCCCATGGGGATGAACGAGCTCGGCATCTTGCTGTCGACGTGCTCGAACGTCTCGATGTCCTCGTCAAGCATCGCCTGCGCGGAGACCACCTTGCAGCAGTCGAAGACCGACCCGCCGCCGACGGAGAGAATGAAGTCGACCTGTTCCTTGCGTGCGAGCGCGGCGCCTTCCTGGCACTTCTCGTAGGTCGGATTGGGCATGATGCCGCCGAAGTCCACCACGCGCTTGCCCGCGCTCGTGAGCTTATCGACCACGTGGCCGCAGACGCCGGTTCGTTTGACCGAGCCTCCGCCGTAGGCGAGCATCACTGTCTTGCCCATGGCACCCATCTCGGCGTCGAGTGCCTGGTCCATGGCCCCCTCGCCGAAGTAGTTCCTGACCGGGTAGTCGTACGTGAATGAGTTCATGGCAATTCCTCCTAGTAAGTTATCAGTGCGGTCTGACCGCTCGTCTACACGTTGCGCACGAGCTCGGACATCCATTCGATGGTGGCGGGGTCGTGGTGGTCGAAGAACGCGCTGCGACCGGTGTCGAGCGCGGCGATGGCGACCATCTCGTCGTCGCCCAGTGCGAAGTCGAAGACGTCGAAGTTTTGTTCCATGCGATCGCGGTGCGTGCTCTTAGGGATACAGACCACACCGCGCTGCAGCAGCCAGCGCAACACGACCTGGGCGACCGTCTTGCCGTGCGCTTCGCCGATGCGAGCGAGGACCTCGTTGCGGAAGAGGTTGTTCCTGCCCTCCGCAAAGGGTGCCCAGCCCTCCATGGCTACCTCCTTGCCGGCCATATACTCCTGTGCGTCGCGCTGCTGGAAGAACACGTTGCACTCGACTTGGTTCACGGCGGGGGCGATGCGGTTGAACGAGATGAGGTTTGCGAGGTGATCGGGGTAGAAGTTAGCTGTGCCTATGGCGCGGATAACGCCCTGCTCGTAGAGCTCCTCCATGGCGCGCCACGCGCCGAAGACGTCGCCGAACGGCTGATGGATGAGGTAGAGGTCGACGTAGTCGAGCCCCAGCCGCTTGAGCGACGCGTCGAAGCCGCGCTTGGCCCCCTCGTAGCTCACATCCGACATCCACAGCTTGGTCGTCACGAACACCTCGTCGCGCGGCAGGCCGCTCACACGAATGGCGGCCCCGACCGCCTCTTCGTTGCCGTAGCTCGCGGCCGTGTCGAGCAGCCGGTAGCCGACCGAGAGCGCGTCCTCCACGGCGCGCTGGCATTCCGCGGCGTCCGGGATCTGGTACACGCCGAAGCCGAGCTGCGGCATCCTGACGCCGTTGTTCAAGGTGATGTAGTCCATGGTGCCTTCCTTTCTCGCAACTTGACGTATCCACCATACGAGGGGCGCCGCGCCGGCGGAAGTTTCCGTTGGTGAGGGTTCTATAACGCTGGGGTGCGCACGGGGTTATAACCCGCGGGTTCAGGGCACCGCACCAAAGGGGGATTCCGCAGAGCGCCCCGCGGTCGTACGCTTGGCGATGAGAGAGAACAAGCCACCGACAGGAGATGTGCTTAACGGAGTCCGATGAACGGGCGGACGTGGGCGTCGCAAACAAATGACGGATATCATAGACAGGGAGAACAGGAATGGACAACCGCGTTTTGGGAAAGAGCGGCATCGAAGTCAGCCCGCTCGGCATGGGCTGCATGGGAATCACGCACGCGAGCGGAGACCCGATGCCCGACGACGAGGCTGTGAGCGTCGTCCGTCAGGCCCACGAGATGGGCTATACCTTCTTTGACACGGCGGAGTGCTACGTTGGCACGTGCGCCGACGGGACCGAGGCGCACAACGAGGACGTGGTGGGCAAGGCGCTCGCGCCCGTGCGCGACGAGGTTGTCATTGCCACCAAGTTCGGCGTCACGCACGCCCCGGACAAGACCATCCTCGTGGACTCGCGCCCCGAGGTTATCCGTATCTCGGTGGAGAAGAGCCTGCGCCGGCTGCGCACCGACCACATCGACCTCTACTACCAGCACCGAATCGACCCAAAGGTCGAGCCCGAGGTCGTTGCAGGCACCATGGCAGACCTCATCAAGGAAGGCAAGATCCGCGCCTGGGGAATCTCCGAGGCGACGGAGGAGTACCTGCGTCGCGCCGATGCGGTGTGCCCCGTCTCCGCCGTCCAGAACCGCTACTCCATGATGGCGCGCTGGAACGAATCCCTGTTCCCCGTGCTCGAGGAGCTGAATGTCGCCTTCGTGGCATTCTCTCCCATGGCGAACGGCTTTCTGACGGGCGCGTACAGCCACAACACCAGATTCGAGGGCGTCCAAGACTACCGCGATGGCATGCCGCAGTACACAGAGGAAGGCGAAAAGCGCGCCGAGCCCCTCATGCGGTTCGTTCGCGAGCTGGCTGAGCTGCACGCGGCGACGCCCGCCCAGGTCTCCCTTTCCTGGATGCTCAAGAAGAAGCCCTATATCATTCCCATCCCGGGCAGTCGCAAGCCCGAACGACTGCTCGAGAACCTCGGCGCCGCCGAGGTCGGGCTCACCGACGATGAGGTTGCCAAGATCGACGGGCTGCTCAACGGACTCGACCTCATGGTCTTCGGTGGGCACGCGGTAAGGTAGGGAGCCATGAACATTAGACCCTATGTCGTCTGTCACGTCTTTGCCGGTCTCAACGGGCGCATCGACGGCGCGTACATGCTCGACCCCGCTGCCTCGTCCGCACGCGCCGTGTACTCTCGCATGCAGGTCGAGTTCGGGGCGGACGCCGTGGCGTACGGGGCCGTGACCACGAAGGGCTTCGTCGGGTCGCGCCCCCTTGCGCTCGGTACCCACGGGAGCGCGCCCAAGGGGGACTTCGTGGCGCCTCACGCCGAACGATCGTTCTACGTCTCCGTCGACCCCGCCGGGGAGATTGCATGGAAGTCTGCGACCTATCGTCGCGCCGGCCGTGCGGACGCGCACGTCATCGAGGTCCTCACCGAGGCGGCGTCGCCGGCGTATCGCGACTATCTGCGAGAGCGCGGCGTCTCATACGTGCTTGCCGGCTCGCGCGGGCTAGACCTCCCGTTCGCCCTGCGCAAACTGCGCGAGCTTTTTGGCATCGAGCGCCTGCTCGTATGCGGCGGCGGGAAGACGGACATGTCGTTTCTTGCCGCGGGCGTGCTTGACGAGCTGAGCCTCGTTCTCTCCCCGACGGTCTCGGGGGAGCCCGAAACGGCTTCCGTCTTCGACGAGATGCCTCGCTCGGCTGGCGGTTCGCACGCATTCTCGCTCGAGCGCGTCGAGCGCCTTGCCTGCGACGGCCTCCACCTCGTCTATCGAGTGCAGCGATGATGTCGCGCCGTTCGTTTCTGGAGGCTGCCGCGTGGTTGGCCGCTGCGGGCAGCCTTGCCGGCTGCTCGTCGGACGGGGCCGCCGGGGTCGTGCGCGGCTCCGCTCCGGGCCCGGTCACGGCGGACACGCCCATCTACGACGTCATCAACAACCCTTTGTTCGATGGCTACGGGCGGCTGCTCTTCCCCACAACGCTCCATCCGCCGGCGGAGGATATGGCGCTCGACGACCTTCCCGCTTGCCTGCCGTGGTACTCGGAGATCCATACGAGCACCACGCTCGACGTCGTCAGTTATCTGCTGTCAGAGCGCGCAGCGGAACGGACGGTCTTCTACGACATCTATACGGATGCCGAGAAGACCGCCGACCCCTCGCTCGCCAACACGGGGCTCTTCCGCTTCGCTGCCGAGGGAGTGGGCGGCGCGTCTGCACCGTTTGCCGTGGTAAGCGCGGGCGGTGGATTCGCCTACGTCGCTGCCATGCACGACTCCTTCCCGCACTGCCTGCACCTGGCCCGTTCCGGCGTCAACGGGTTCGCGGCCATCTACCGGCCGGACGCGCAGCTCGCCTGCGAGGACTTGGCCCGCGCCGTCTCCTTCATCTTCGAGCACGCCGACGAGCTCAGCGTGGACACGTCGGGCTATTCGCTGTGGGGCGGCTCGGCCGGTGCACGCATGGCGGCATGGGTCGGCGGCTACGGCCCGGCCGCCTTTGGCGCGCCGGCAGGAATGCCTCAGCCCGCGGCGGCCATCATGCAGTACACCGGCATGAGCGAACTGACGGGTGCCGACCCCGCGACCTACGCCTGCGTGGGTGATCGCGACGGCATCGCGAGCTGGCGCACCATGCAGGCGCGTCTCGAAGCGCTCTCAGCAACGGGCGTGCCCACGGAGTTTCATGTTTACGAAGGCCTGAGCCACGGCTTTGGCTTGGGTGTCGACACCGTGGCAGAGGGCTGGATCGACGATGCCCTCGCGTTTTGGAAGGCGCAGCGATGAGGATGGCAAGACGTACACACCCCACGGTTATAAGCTGCCTACGATCAGGAACTTCTCACCGGATCTTCTCACGCCTATGGTAAAGGCGGTATCAGACAATACGTAAGGAGTGAGACGTATGATTCTTTTCATCAACGGAAGCCCCAACAAGGATGGCAACACGGCGCGCCTGGCGCGCGAGCTCATCGGCGATCGCCCGTACGAGCAGCTGAATCTTGCCGAGCACAAGGTCTACGGCTACGGCCAGAACTACGGCGACGATGACTTCGAGGACGTGCTCGCGCGCATCGAGGCGGCGGATACCCTGGTCGTGGGGTCGCCCGTCTACTGGCACAACCTCTCCGGCATGCTGCGCAACCTGCTCGACCGCTTCTACGGTCCGGTGCGCGAGGGCAGTATGAGCGGCAAGACGCTCTATTTCGTGTTCCAAGGTGGCGCGCCCACGCGCGAGATGCTCGATTGGGGCGAGTACACCATGAAGCGCTTCGCCGCGCTCTACGGCATGACCTACGGCGGCATGGTCGACAACACGCACGAGGCAAGGGCGCTCTCGAAGAAGCTCGCGTAGTCCCGACTTGCGTAACCCAGTTCGGCGGCGGTGGGCCCGTGAAGACGGAGGCCCACCGCCCCTTTTCGTTCGCCAAGTGTATGATCGGACGGGCGCTGCGGACGACTACCTGCATGAGCAGGGCACCCAGAAACGCGAAAACATCTGAACCACAAGCAGGGTCGCAAGGACTATGTCGACCGTGCGGCGCAGCGCCCTTCTCGTCAGTCCCTTTATTCTCCGCGTCATGAGAACAGCCATCCCATGATGTCCTCGTCACGGGCAAAGAGGTAGCCGCCCGCTCCGTGCTGGCCCGCGTCCGCAGCAAAGCCCCGCTCGGTGAAGTAGCTCGTGGGCTTGACATCGAGCACGACCAGCTCGCTGATGCGCTCCTCGGAAAGCCTGCGAGCTCGATAGGCGGCGCGAATCTCCTCGTACGCCTCGCGCGCGGGTCCGGAGCCGTAATAGTCGTCGTTCTCGCCGATAGCCATATGCACGGGAACCTCGGCTGTGGTGAGCGTCTCGATGTCGCCGTCCCAGCGCGAGATGGTGTGAAGCGCACGGCGGTAGAGCTCGGGGCGCGTTCCCAAGACGATGGAGATGGTCTCGCCGCCGCCCGAGCATCCGCTCAGGTACACGTGGTCCGCATCGATGCTGTAGGCGCCGAGCAGCCATTCGGTGAGCCCCACCACGTCTGACGCCGATTGCTCGTCCCAGGCGTCGAGCTGGGGCGAGGCCACGATCATGTCGGCGATGTAGTCGTTCGCCACGAAGGGGTAGTCCTCCCGAAGATTCGCCCCCACGCCCTGGAAGTAGAGCCCCTCCCAGCCGGGGCAGGCCACGTAGAGCGCATAGGGCGCGGACCCGTCATAGGAGTCCGGCACATGGAGCGAGAAGTGCAGCGTCCTGCCCGATGGCGTCTGCAGGGCGTCGTCAACGACGAAGCCGCGGTCTGTCTGCGACCCCTCCGTGAGGACGTAGCCGCCAAGCTCACGGGCATCCGCGCAGCCGACCAGGCCTTCCCCGAGTACCAGCCCGCCCGCAGCGAGCGCGGCAGCCTCGATAAAGGACCTGCGTGAAAGATGGCTCACGTGCATAGTTCCTCTTTCTGAATGAACCAAGCCGAAGCCGCAGGCTTTCGGCTTGGCGAGAAGCGCATCAGCGGCCGCTGTTGGCCTCTTGCAGCTCGGCAAGGGTCACGTGTTCGTTGCGGAAGCGCGCCGCGGGGTTCTTGTCGCCCGCCGCGCAGGTGATGGCGTGCGCGGGGCAGGCGTGCATGCAGGCGAGGCAGGCGTTGCAGCCAAAGCCCGCCTGCGCGTTACGGACGGCCTTACCGCCCTCGAGCGCGATGCAGCCAGCCGGGCACACCTTTGCGCACGCCCCGCATCCCATGCACTTCTCGGAATCAACGGTCAGGAATCCGCCCAGCGCCGCCGGCTCGAAGCACAAGCCCCGGCTCATGAACTGCTCGTGCGCCGCGCGGTCCTCGTCGGTCACCGGCTCGATCCAGCGGCGGCGCGTGGACACGGCCGCGCGGATGCGCTCGAGATTCTCGCCTATCTTCTTCTCGGGGATGCGGGCGCGTTGCTCGTCCATGTCGAAGTTGGGCAGCCAGTTGTCCACCATGAGGAGCGTGGTCACGTAGGCAGGGTTGAGCCCCGCCGCCCGCGCGTCCTCCAGGCACAGCTCGACGGCATTGGCGTGCCGGTTGCCGTAGGTGCAAACGAAGTAGAGGTAGGGCGTGTCGAGCGTCGCGCGCTCGAGGAACGTCTTCACCATGTCGGGCATCATGTGCCCGTAGATGGGGTACACGATGCCAATCGTATCGTCCGCGTAGGCGAGCTCGCCCTCGCGGCGCAGCTCCTGCGGGATGCTCAGGACCCTCTCGCCCTCTGCGGCCAGCTCGCGCGCCACGTAGAGGCAGTTGCCCGTCCCGGTGAAGTATAGGATCATTCGAAACTCCCAGATTGTCAGCGGTCTGTCATCTCTAATTGCTTATGCCAGGCCGAGACCGGCGATCCAATCACGAACCCCGGACTCGTCCACATTGGACGAGAAGCGCTGGCCCTCCTGCCACTCCCCGCTGCCCGCGGCCTCGGCGAGTAGCTCGCCGCTCCGGCCAAGACTCGAGGAGGAAGAGGTGCAGAACGGGAGCACCGTCTTGCCGTCCCAGTCGTTGCCTGAGATGAAGTTGTCGATGGGCCAGGCCGCGATGCCCCACCAGATGGGATACCCCACGAGCACGGTGTCGTAGTTCTCCCAGCCGTCCGGCGTGACCTGCGTAAGCTCGACGTCGCGCAGGCTCTCGTCCTCGTGCTCGCGGGTCACGCGGCTACTGTCGTCGGTCCAGTCGAGGTCATCGTCGGAGTAGGGCTCCGTAGGCGTCACCTTAAAGAGGTCGGCGCCGAGCTCGTCGGCGATGGTCTGAGCTACGGCAGCGGTGTGGCCCTGTGCCGAGTAGTAGGCCACGAGGACACTGCCGCCTGCAGCGGGCGTGGCGGCGGGCTGGTTTTCGGCGGCGGATTGGTCGCCGTCACCCTGGCTGCAACCGGAGAGCATCGTTGCGCACAGCGCGGCTCCGAGCAGGAAGTTTCTTCTAGTCACGGTCGGGTTTGCGGTCATAGGGCATCTCCTTCGTTGGCTTGGTTGGCCCGTTATCGTCTGAGCGCTACTCCTGCGCGTCGAAATCGGGGCGTATGGCCAGGTAGCCCGCGAGCGCTTCCTCAGTGGCGGTGTAGTAGGTCATGGTCCCGTCGAGCTTGGCAATCTCGGCCATCTCGTCTTCGGCGAGGGAGAAGTCGAAGATGTTTGCGTTGTCGGCGATGTGGGCGGGGTTCTTGGAGCCGGGGATGATGGAGGTACCCATCTGCACGTGCCAGCGCAGGATCACCTGGGCCGGGGTCTTGCCGTACTTCTCGGCGAGAGCGATGAAGACGGGCTCCTCCAGAAGACCTTTGTCGCCGTGGCCGAGCGGGTACCACGCCTCGATCACCGTGCCGTACGGCGCGAGGTAGGCGCGCAGGCCGCGCTGGGCGTGGTAGGGGTGACACTCAACGGTCACGAGCTGCGGCTTGATGTCGGCGACCTCGATGACCTCGGCGATCTTGTCTTGCGGGAAGTTGGAGAGGCCGAGGGCGCGCACCTTGCCCGCGCGGTACGCCTCCTCCATCGTGCGCCACGCGGCCAGGTAGTCGCCTACCGGCTGGTGCAGGATGAGCATGTCGACGTAGTCGAGCCCTAGGCGCTGGAGCGTGGCGTCCACCGCCGGCATGCCCGCGTCGTAGACACTCGGCCAGAGCTTGGTGGAGACGAAGATCTTGTCGCGCGCGATGCCGCTCTTGGCGATGGCACGGCCCACGGCGCGCTCGTTCATGTAGGCGTTGGCGGTGTCGATGTGCTCGTAGCCAGCCGCGAGCGCGGCGGTTGCGGCTGCCTCGGCCTCGGCCGGTGTCATGAGGAAGGTGCCCAAACCCTCGATGGGCATCTCTACGTCGTTGTTGAGCTTCAGATACTCCATGGTCTCCTCCTTAATGGTGACTTTTCGAATACAAGGCTACGGCGTTTACTGACGTGCGAGAAGTTCACGTTGGAATGATGGATATAACCATGGGGTATATACGGCACATAATGCGTGACAGGAGGATCGATGTACAACCCACAGCTTGACACTTTCATCCGCGTGGCGGAGGCGGGCAGCTTCTCCAAGGCGGCACAAGAGTCCTTCATCACGCCCACGGCCGTCATCAAGCAGATGAACCTGCTGGAGTCGCGGCTAGGCCTTACGCTGTTCCACCGATCGCATCAGGGGCTTTCGCTTACGCGAGCAGGCAGGTCGCTGCTCGCCGACGCCCGCCATATCGTGCAGTACTCTCAAGAATCAATCGCACGCGCCCGCGTCGCCGAGCGTGGAGAGAAGCGCATCATCCGCGTGGGAGTGTCGCTCATGACGCCCAGCACGCCGCTCACGAAGCTGTGGCCGAAGGTGAAGGAACGTTGCCCTGGCATGAGCCTTCAAGTGGTCACGTTTGAAAACACACCCTCGGCGGCGCGCGGTTTGGCGAACCTCGGGCAAGACATGGATATCGTGGTGGGGATTTTCGACGATGCCTTTCTTAAAGAGCGCGGGTGCCTGGGCCTCGAGCTTTCGCGCGAGCCTCTCGGGTGCGCCGTTCCCGTCGACAGCGAACTCGCCAAACGCGACATCGTCACATTCGACGACCTCCACAATCACAGTCTTATGCTTATACGCCGGGGCTGGAACGCCGAAATCGACCGCGTGCGCGACGAGATACTCTTGCATCATCCTCAAATCGCGCTCGTAGACTTCCCGCAATATCGGGCGGAGGTGTTCAATCGCGGCGCGAACGAGGACCTCGCGCTTGCGACGCTGCCGTTGTGGGCCAACGTCCACCCCATGCTCAAAACCGTCCCTACCGATTGGGACTGTCTCGTGTCTTACGGGCTGCTTCATTCGCCGCACCCCGCCGACCATGTGCGGGAGTTCCTCGATGCGGTATCTGCCGCGCTCGAGGCAAAGCATCGATAGGCAATCGCAAGCAGATGCGCTTATGCCTATGGGAATAACGGGAACTGGCTTCTGAACTCGCGTTTTGATACCGTCGAGTACCGCCTGATGCTGTTTTGGCGTCGCCATAGAGCAAAGCCATCAGCGAAATAACGGGAATAATAGCCTCCGAACCTTCTGGTTCGGAGGCTTTCTTTTTGCATGTCTGCCTAAAACGACTCCTTGCCAAAACCCCCTTGAGCATCGGGCGGCATTATTGAGCGTGGGCGTTATCGTAGGTATCTCTGATCTCTTCCGGCAAATTGTCGGGAATCAGCGCCTTCAGTCTATCCTCGTTGCCATCCTGAATCGCCTGCTCGTAGTACCAGCATTTGAACTTCAACATGTCCAGCGCGCGGTTCATCTTCGCGATCTCCGACTCCATGTGGGCCTTTCGCTCCTCGAACATGGCCTTGCGCTTGGGATATGTCGATGGGCCCTCCGCGCACCATTCCATGAACAGCCGGATGTCCTTGATCTCCATCCCAGCCTTCTTTAAGCATTCGATGACCCGAAGCGCCTCGAGTTCCGTATCGCCGAATCGGCGAATGCCGGACGTCCGCTCCAATTCCGGAAACAATCCCTGCTTATCGTAATAACGCAGCGTGGAAACGGGCAGACCGAACATCTCCGCCACCTGTCCGATTGTGTACATGGGTCCTCCGAATAAAACTCGATTTCATCCCTTGACCTAAAGTCAGGTTTAGGTATTACCTTCATTCTCGTCAATACAAATCGGGAGCGCAAGGGATTTTCGCCAAAGGCGCACGCTTGCCGGAACGGTATTCGCCGGCGGCGTGAACGGCGTGGGCGAAATCGCCGGGCATCCTGCTCTGGAGCAGGCGCAACGAATGGGCATGGAAATCTAGGCGCGGCTTAGCTGCGCGAAAGCAGTTTGTACTCAAAACCATCGACAGGAGGAATCAAACATGACGATTAAGCAGACAGCGGGCAGAGATGCCCTGGGGGACTTCGCTCCCAAATTCGCTCAGCTCAATGACGATGTGCTGTTCGGCGAGGTGTGGAGCCGAGAAGACGGGCTTTCCCTTCGAGACCGCAGCGTGGTGACGGTGGTTGCCTTGATGGCACAGGGACTGACGGACTCTTCGTTCCAATACCATCTGATGTCCGCAAAGAACAATGGCGTGACCAGGACGGAGATAGCGGAAATCCTTACGCACGCGGCGTTTTACGCAGGCTGGCCCAAGGCATGGGCGGCCTTCCGCATGGCGAAGGAAGTCTGGGCGGATGACGATGCCGCCGACGCAAGAACCAAGCATCAAAACGAGATGGCCTTTCCCATCGGTGCCCCCAACGACGCATTTGCGAAGTACTTTATCGGGCAAAGCTACCTCGCGCCCCTTTCCACCGAGCAGGTCGGCATTTACAACGTTACGTTCGAGCCCGGCTGCCGCAACAACTGGCACACCCATCACGCCAAAAGCGGTGGGGGACAGATCCTCGTCTGCGTGGCTGGTCGAGGGTTTTACCAGGAATGGGGCAAACCGGCACAGGAGCTGTGCCCCGGCGATGTGGTAAATATTCCCGCAGGCGTAAAGCACTGGCACGGTGCGGCGCCCGACAGCTGGTTCTCCCATCTCGCGGTGGAGGTTCCGGGCGAGGATGCCTCCAACGAGTGGTCGGAGCCCGTGGACGACGAGCAATACCTTAAAGCGACCGACAAGGAGGCTTAGGCATGGAGCAGTTGAAACTGACGCAGGAATGGGACAAGGTGTTCCCCAAAAACGACAAGGTTGAGCACAGCAAGGCGACCTTCCACAACCGATACGGCATCACGCTGGCTGCCGACGTGTACGTGCCTAAGAACGCGGAAGGCAAGCTGCCCGCCATCGCCGTCAGCGGCCCGTTTGGCGCGGTGAAGGAGCAATCCTCCGGTCTGTACGCGCAGAAGATGGCGGAGCTGGGCTTTTTCGCAATTGCCTTTGACCCGTCCTATACCGGCGAGAGCGGCGGCACGCCCCGCTATGTAGCATCGCCAGACATCAACACCGAGTACTTCAGCGCAGCGGTGGATTTCCTCCCTGTGCAGGAAAGCGGTGACTCGGAGCGCAGCGGCGTCATCGGTATCTGCGGTTGGGGCGGCATGGCAGTCAATGCAGCGGCTATCGACACCCGTATCAAAGCTACCGCGTCTATGACCATGTACGATATGACCCGTGTGACCGCCAACGGCTATTTTGACGGCGAGGATTCCGAGCAGGCGCGCTTTGAAAAGCGGAAAGCGTTGAACGCGCAGCGCACCGAGGACTATAAAAACGGCAGCTATGCGCTGGCGGGCGGCGTGGTCGATCCACTACCGGAGGATGCGCCGCAGTTCGTGAGGGACTATTACGCCTACTACAAGACTCCGCGTGGTTACCATCCCCGCAGCCTGAACTCCAACGGCGGCTGGAATATGACGTCCTCGCTGTCGTTTTTGAATATGCCGATTTTGCAATACAGCAGCGAAATTCGCTCTGCGGTACTGCTGGTGCATGGCGAGAAGGCGCACTCCCGCTATTTCAGCGAAACCGCGTACGGCAAGCTGACGGGGGACAACAAGGAATTGCTCATTATCCTTGGTGCCAGCCACACCGACCTTTACGATCAGATGGACATCATTCCGTTTAGAAAGCTGAAGGCATTCTTTGAGGAATATCTGAAATAAGGTGTGCCTTGATTTAATGCCAAGTCTCCAGCAACGATTCTTCTAAAAAGTGGGAGTAGCTGAAACGAGGCGATTGAATAACTCCATACGTTTAGGTTAAAACAAACTAATATGCCGCGCGCCTGCGGCATGAAGGAGGGAGATTTCTATGAACATCGTTGTATTGAGCGGTAGCCCGCGCAAAGGCGCCAATACCGACACCATGGTCGAGGCGTTTGCCGAGACCGCGCGTGAGGGCGGCCATACGGTCGAGGTCGTCCGCGTTGCCAGCAAGAAGATTGCCGGCTGCTTGGGATGCCAGTACTGCTTCGCCCATGAGGGCACCTGTGTGCAGAAGGACGACATGGCCGACGTGATCGAGTCACTGAAAGACGCCAACATGGTTGTCTTCGCCTCGCCCATCTACTGGTTCGATATCACCGCGCAGGAGAAGGCCGCCATCGACCGCCTGTACGCCTTCGGTGCCACGGGCTTCCCGTTCACCAAGACGGCCCTCTTGCTCGATAGCCACAGCGAGGGCGTCTATGATGCGGCGATCGCCATGTACAAGTCAACCTGCGCGTACTGCAAGTGGGAGGACCAGGGTATTGTCACCATCAGCGGTATGACCGAGCGCGACAGCATGGCATCCTCGCCCAAGTTGGAAGGGGTGCGAGAGCTCGCTCGCAAGTTCGCCTAAGGACAAGAGGGGCGCATGGCAATCAGCACAAGCGGAAATGCTTGCTGCCCTTACCAAGAGGATTGCTGATTGCCATGCAACGATGCTCCCGCGGACAATTCCGGCGTGCTAAAACGCCTTCTCGTTCAAGAATTCCCTGAACGCGGGAATGTCAAAGCCAACGAGACCACGCCCGCGCTCTCCAATGACGCCGTCCTCCAGGAGACGGCGTTTGTATTGGCTTGCGTAGTTGCTGGCGACGCCCATGCGTTTGGCTATCTCCGAGATCCTGCTGGGGCCAGAATCGGGCAGCATCGCGAGTAAAAACTCAATGTCTTTATCGGAAAGCTCTCGATAGGTCGTTTCGAGAATGCGATCACGCAGCTCCATGCGTGCGAGTAGGGAACCCTGCTGGACATCGGATGCACTGATTTGGGGCGAGTTCTCCGAAACATCCCAAGTGCGATATCCGACGAGCTGCATCATGTAGGGGAATCCGTCGACGGCCTTCACAGCATTCTCGAGCGCTTCTGGTGTGATTGAACGTCCTCCGGCCTCAACGGTTTTGCGAAACGCGTTTGCAATTTCAACGTCAGTGATTCGTCCTAACTGATGATATTGGGAACGCCTGAGGAACGAGACAGAATCGTTACGCAGCAACGCCGATACTTTGTAGGGCAGTCCTGCCATGAGTAGGGCAACTTTTTTACCTTCGCGTACAAAGTGCTGGTAAACAGAGGCAAATTGAAGCATTTCTTCGAGATTGACGGTGACTTCATCGATGGTAATGAGAAGTCCGATGTCATGTTTTTCGAGTTGCTTAAAGATGCCATTCATGCGTGTGCGCCAGTTGCCCTGGACCTCTTGAGCATATGTCCAATCGATGCCCACTGGACCAATTTGAACGCCGTTTATGCGCGCATGAGGCTGTGAGAGGTAGCTATCTGCGGCTTCTTTGGTTCGCTCGATAATATCTTCGAGCATGCCTGGCATGGCGGAGACATTTGCTGCGATCCAACCGTGTTCAAGCGCCGTTTCTGAAAGGAGCGAGAGAAGCGCCGTCTTGCCCGTTCCCCTTGCGCCCGTAAAAATAGTCGACAGGTTTGGATCTCCCGGGCCGTTGATAAAACCACGGTTGATGTCACGCAGAATATGCTCGCGACCCGCTAGAAAGGGAGGGATACTTCCGAACGTCGGGGTAAAGGGGTTCTTGCTGTACTCCATGGTGTCTCCTTTGCAAGTTTTGCTAATTTTTGCAAGTTTTGCTAATTTTTGCAAGTTTTGCTAACGACCGACCAAAGGGCATCGAAGCAGTGACGCTGACATTTTTTAACGCAGAAAAATAAGCAGAAATCAATTAATCTGCGTTAAGAAATAGTTGAGAAGAAAAACGACGAGTCCCGGGCGCAATGCCGTTGCGCTCCGGGCCTCGTCGCTTTGCGAAGTATCTAACGGTCTCGTTGCCGTGGTACCTAGTCAAACAAGCTCGGCATGTCGTTTTCTTTCATGAGGGCACCGGCGGAGGGCAGACTCTGCGCGGTGAACTTCTCGGCCGAGACGCCGGCGCCAAGGATCTCTTCGGTTGTGCCGACGGTGGTGACCGAGCGGCCCTTCTTGGCCGTGAAGGCCTGGACGCCCTGCGTGTTGGTTGTCGTCTTGGTCTTGAGTAGCGACGTGTTGAAGTTCATCAAGCGATAGTCGCTCGAGACCAGCGCGATGTCGCGATCTTCCTTGAGCACCTGTGCATACAGCAGTTTGCTGCCGCCGTAGATGGCGTTCTTGAGGCGCTTGCGGTTGGTCTTGGTGACGTATCCAGAAAGCGCGACGCGCACCACGCGGCCGTTCTCAAAGACGAACAGCACGTCGGCCTTGTAGTCCTCGGGGTCGATGACCCAGACGACGCTCTCGTCGGGTTCCATCTCAAGATCGGTCGGCAGATACGAGCCCAGCTGGGCCGACTTGGTGTCCTCAAACGCCGCAACCTTGCACTTGTATACCTGGCTCTTGTTGGTAAAGACCAGCAGCTCGTGGGTGTTGGAGGACGGAAACTCGATAAAGGGTTTGTCGCCGTCTTTGTACTTGAGCGTAGTGGCCTTCTTGAGCACGCGGTCCGTCATCTTCTTAAGGTAGCCATCGCGCGAAAGCATGATGGTAACCGGGTACTCCTCGACCTCGGGCTCCAAGCTTACCTCGATAACCTCGTGGGGCTCGATCCTGCCCGTGCGGCGCGGCATCACGTACTTCTTGTTGACCGCGGCCAGCTCGTCGCTGATGACCTTCTTGATGTTCTCCTCGCTGGAGAGGATCTCCTCAAGCTCGGCAATCTCGCCCTCAAGCTTTGCAATGTCCTTGGTGCGGTTGAGGATGTACTCCTCGTTGATGTTGCGGAGCTTGAGCTCGGCAACAAACTCGGCCTGGGTCTCGTCGATGTCGAAGCCGCGCATAAGGTTGGGCACGACCTCGGCCTCGAGCTTGGTGCCACGGATGATGGCGATCGCCTTGTCGATGTCGAGCAGGATCGCCTCGAGGCCGTGCAGCAGGTGCAGGCGCTCGGACTTTTTTCCCAGGTCAAAGTTAATGCGGCGACGCGTGGACTCAATACGCCACTTGACCCACTCGTGCAGGATCTGACGCACGCCCATAACGCGAGGGTAACCATCGACCAACACGTTGAAGTTGCACGAGAACGAATCCTGCAGCGTGGTCAAGCGATAGAGCTTGGCCATGAGCTTGTCGGGGTCGACACCACGCTTAAGGTCGATGGCGATGCGCAGGCCCGAAAGGTCGGTCTCGTCACGGATGTCGGCGATCTCTTTGACCTTGCCCTCTTTGGAGAGCTTGACGATGCGCTCGATGATGACATCGGTCTTGGTGGTGTAGGGGATCTCGTAGACCTCGATGATGCGCTCTTCGGGAATCCAGCGCCAGCGGGAGCGGATCTGGAAGCTGCCAAGGCCGGTCTCGATGATCTTCTCCATCTCCTCGCGGCGGTAGATTATCTCGCCGCCGGTCGAGAAGTCGGGCATGGGCATGTACTCGAGCAGATCGCAGTCGGGATCTTTGAGGTAGTGCATCGTTGCGGTACAGACCTCGTTGAGGTTGAAACCGCAGATGTCGGATGCCATGGCGACGCCGATGCCCTTGTTGGCCGAGACGAGGATATTGGGGAACGTGGTGGGCAGCAGACGCGGCTCCTTCATGGCGCCGTCGTAGCTGTCGACGAAGTCGACCGGGTCCTTGTCGATGTCCTTGAAGATCTCGGCGCTGATGGGGGAGAGCTTGGCCTCGGTATAACGCGAGGCGGCGTAGCTCAGGTCGCCCGAATAGTACTTGCCAAAGTTGCCCTTCGACTCCACAAAGGGCGCGAGCAGCGCCTCGTTGCCGGTGGCCAGGCGCACCATCGTCTCGTAGATTGCGGCATCGCCGCGCGGGGTGAGCTTCATGGTCTGGCCCACGATGTTGGCGCTCTTCTGGCGCTCGCCCTTGAGCAGACCCATCTTGTACATGGTGTAGAGCAGCTTGCGGTGCGAGGGCTTAAAGCCGTCGATCTCGGGGAACGCACGCGAGACGTTGACGCTCATGGCGTAGGGCATGTAGTTGACCTCGAGCGTCTGCGTGATCGGCTGGTCGGTGACCTCGGAGTGCAGGCCGATGACGTTTTCGGCGTTGACCTGCTTTTTCTTGGGCTGGTTCTTCGTCTTCTTCTTTGCCCCGAGTTCCTCTTGAACTTCTTATGGGCCGTCGTTATCGATTTGCCGCTATTGCTGGTCCAGCTGGTCCAGGTATTCCTTGCCGTGCTCGGAGATATGGCGCTGGCGGCCTGCCTCATCGTTGCCCAGCAACAGGTTGAACATGGTTTCCATCTTGGTGACGTCCTCGGGCTCCACCTTGATCAGGCGACGCGTCTCGGGGTTCATGGTGGTGAGCCACATCATGTCCGGGTCGTTCTCACCAAGACCCTTGGAGCGGTTGATGGAGCACTTTTGATCGCCGATCTCTTTAAGGATGCCGTTCTTCTCGAGCTCGGTGTAGGCAAAGTAGGTCTTTTCTTTGCAGTTGATCTCGTAGAGCGGCGACTCGGCGATATAGACGTAGCCCTCGTCGATAAGCGTGGGCACCAGTCGATAGAGCAGGGTGAGCACGAGCGTGCGGA
>RPYR01000129.1 GCA_008671285.1 Collinsella aerofaciens
CCTTGCCACCATCACCCTGCAGAACTACTTCCGCCTGTATGACAAGCTCTCCGGCATGACCGGTACGGCGCTCACCGAGGACGCCGAGTTCCGCGAGATCTACAAGCTGCCCGTCGAGGTCATTCCCCCCAACAAGCCCGTTCAGCGTGTTGACCACGAGGATCTGGTGTACCGCACCATCCAGGCCAAGTACAACGCCGTTGCCGACGATGTCGAGCGTCGCCACGCCAAGGGCCAGCCGGTCCTGGTGGGCACCGTCTCCATCGAGAGCTCCGAGAAGCTGTCGGCCGCCCTTACCAAGCGCGGCATCGCGCACGAGGTCCTCAACGCCAAGCACCACGAGCGCGAGGCCCATATCGTGGCCCAGGCCGGACGCTACGGCGCCGTGACCATTGCCACCAACATGGCCGGTCGTGGCACCGACATCCTGCTGGGCGGCAACCCCGACGAGCTGGTGCGCGAGCGCCTGGAGTACGAGGGCCTGACCATGGAGGACGTGACGCCCGAGCAGCTCGAGCAGTTTAACGCCGAGGCCAAGGAGACCTGCAAGGCCGAGCGCGAGCGCGTGCTTGCCGCCGGCGGCCTGACCGTCATCGGCACCGAGCGCCATGAATCCCGTCGTATCGCCAACCCGCTGCGCGGCCGTTCCTGCCGTCAGGGCGACCCGGGCGAGACCCAGTTCTACCTGTCGCTCGAGGACGACCTCATGCGCCTGTTCGGCGGCGACAGGATGGACCGCGTCTCCAAGATGATGGTCACGGCCGACATGGGCGACGACATGCCCATTCAGCACAAGATCATTTCCAAGGCCGTTGAGAACGCCCAGCACAAGGTCGAGAGCATCAACTTCTCCATGCGTAAGAGCGTCCTTGAGTACGATGACGTCATGAACAAGCAGCGCCAGGTCATTTACGCCGAGCGTAACAAGATTCTGGACGGCAAGGACCTGACCGACCACATCACCGAGGTCATGCACGACACGGTGTATCGCTGCGTGCAGGAGTTCTGCACCAAGGACAGCCACGATGGCGAGCGCGATCTTGAGGGCCTGCACAAGTGGGTCGTGGAGCTGACCGGCCATATCGATACGCCGAAGTTCCCCGACGAGGATTACGAGGCCCTTGCCGCCGATGTCTTGGCATACGTTGAGAAGTGCTACAACACGAAGGCCGAGCGCTTGGGCGAGGACCTGATGCGTGAGCTCAACACCCAGGTCATGCTGCGCGTCATCGATACCCGTTGGATGAACTACCTGCAGGAGATGGACTACCTCAAGACCGGCATCGGCCTGCGCGGCTTTGGCCAGCGCGACCCGTTGGTCGAGTACAAGACCGAGGCTTACGGCGCGTTCCAGATGCTCGTCGACACCATGTACGAGGATTACCTGCGTACGGTTCTGCGCATCGAGATCAAGGCTGCCCCGCGTGCCGTGGAGCACAAGGAGGAGCCCGCGCTCGAGGGTGCGCGCTTCTCCGGTCCTGCCGAGGTCGATGGTGACAACGGCGACTCGGTGCTGCGCAAGCAGGCGCAGGTGCAGGCCCGCACGGCTGTCCAAGGCGGACCGGCTGCCGTCAACAACGGTGGCAAGGTGACCACCTATCGCAAGTCCGAGAGCGACGATCCGTACGTCAACGTGGGCCGCAACGACCCGTGCCCCTGCGGTAGCGGCAAGAAGTTTAAGTACTGCCACGGCAGGAATCGTTAATGGCTGAGGCTTTAGAGGTGACGCCCGCCGAGCTGGACGCGTTCGCGGACCGGCTCGGCGAGGTCGAGTCGTATCTCCATTTGGACGAAACGCGCACGCGCGTGACCGAGCTCGAGGCTAAAAGCGTGGCCCCCGGCTTTTGGGATGACGCCGACGCTGCCCGTGCCACTATGGAGGAGATCGCGCGCACCAAGGAAGATATCGCTGCCGTGGACACCGCGCGCGGCGAGCTTTCCGATGCCCACGCCGCGCTGGAGCTTGCCGAGGAGATGGGGGATGACCCCGACGCCGTCGCCCTTCGCGAGGAGGCTACAGCCACGGCTGAGCGCCTGGCCCGTGCCATCGATGAGCTTGAGCTTTCGAGCTGGTTTACCGGTGAGTTCGATCACGGCGATGCCATTGTGACCATCAAGCCCGGACAGGGTGGTCTGGAGGCCCAGGACTGGACCTTCATGCTCTTTAAGATGTACATGAAGTACTGCCAGCGTCGCGGCTGGAAGGTCACCATCAACGACTGTCCCGCGGCCGAGGTCATCGGCATCGACCGCGCGACCTTTACCGTCGAGGGCAAGGACGCATTTGGCATGCTGCGCGCCGAGGCCGGCGTCCACCGCTTGGTTCGCATTAGCCCCACCGACGACAAGAAGCGCCGCCAGACCACGTTTGCCGGCGTCGAGGTCATCCCCGTGCTACCCGATGATATCGACATCGAGATCAGTCCCGATGACATCCGCGTGGACGTGTACCACGCGAGCGGCCCGGGCGGTCAGGGCGTCAACACCACCGACTCCGCCGTGCGCGTGACGCATTTCCCCAGCGGCATTGTGGTTACCTGCCAAAACGAGCGCAGCCAGATCCAGAACAAGGCCGCGTGCATGCAGATCCTCAAGGCTCGCTTGTACGAGATTGAGCTCGAGAAGCGCGCCGAGGCGCTCGATGAGATTCGCGGACCCAAGACCACGATTGGTTTTGGCAACCAGATTCGCAGCTACGTGCTCTACCCGTATCAGATGGTTAAGGACCTGCGCACGGGCGTTGAGACCAGCAACGTCGAGGCAGTTCTTGACGATGGCGATCTGGATCCATTTGTTATTGGCTATCACCGTTGGGCTACCGGCAACGCTGACGCGGAGACCCCGTCTGCATAAACCGCCCGGTTCATGTGGAAATGGACTAAAACCCTCCCAGCAGGGTGGTTTTGTATCCAGAGCAAACCCTGCGCAGGGGTGGTTTTTGTCCGGCGAATCGGTAGAATCGAATACAGCAAGAAGTTCGAAGCGCATCCGTTTGGGTGCGCTTTTTGAGGGAGGCAGCATGGCATATCGTCTGGACATCAAGCGCATTCTTTCGATGAACTTCTTTCACGACCTGCCCCAGATTATGTTGGGGTGCGCTCTGGCCGCTATTGCGACCGACCTGTTTTTGATTCCCAACGGCCTTGCTGCCGGTGGCGTTACGGGCCTTGCCACCATTATCCAGGCGGTCGGTGCATCGCGCGGCCTATCGCTTCCCGTTGGCATTCAGACGATCGTGATGAACGCCTTGCTGTTGTTGGTCGTTATGCGCGAGGGTGGCATGTTCTACGTGGTGCAGACCGCGACGGGCTTTGTGCTGCTGGGCTTCTTTACCGATCTGTTCGCCCCGTTTGTAGCACCTCTGGCGGATGCGGACCTGATGCTCCCTGCCATGTGGGGCGGCATTATTACGGGCATCGGTTACGGCATGGTGTTGCGTGCCGGCGCTAACACCGGCGGCTCGGACACGATTGGCCAAATCATCTCGCGTAATACCTCACTGCCCGTGGGCTCGACCGTCATGGCGATCGATGTTGCCGTATGCGCGCTGTCGGCTCCGGTCTTTTCAATCGAAAACGCACTATATGCAGGCCTTTCGATGGTCATTAGCGGCTACGTGATCGATGCCGTGGTCGATGGTGGCAACAAGCGCCGTATGGTACTCATCATCTCGGACAAGTTCCCTGATATCGCTGCCGATATCATGTATGGTCTAGGTCGTGGTTGTACCAAGTTTAAGGCGACTGGCATGTATTCGGGTGCCGAGAAGCCGGTGATTATGGTCATCGTGAGCCGTCGAGAGCTCAATACTCTCAAGACGATCGTGCGCGAGCGCGATCCTCATGCCATCGTGACGGTTGCCGACGTTACGGAAGCCTTCGGCGAGGGCTTTAAGGACATTAACGCGTAGGGGCGACCGCGTTCCATCCAAAAGACGTTCACATTGATAAACCGTTTCATCAGCGGTTCTGCCTGCTAAATTGTTCAAATAATGATAAAAACTCTGGTAAAGCCATCAGTTTCCAGCATAATGAATGACGTACGTGCATTGCGGCTGTGTTGGGACTACCTTTCCGTGCCGTGCGCATCTTGTCTAAAGAGGATGAAAGGAAGGCACAATGAGCGACGAAGAGCTCAAAAAGGTTGCCAACGAGGTAAGGAAGGGCATCGTCACCGGCGTGCACGCTGCCAAGTCCGGCCATCCGGGCGGTTCGCTCGGCGCTGCCGACATCATGACCTATCTGTACTTTGAGGAAATGAACGTCGACCCGGCCGACCCCCGCAAGGCCGACCGCGATCGCTTTGTGCTTTCCAAGGGCCACTGCGCTCCGGGCCTGTACGCCGTGCTTGCCGAGCGCGGGTTCTTCCCCAAGGAGGACCTCGAGACGCTGCGCCATATCGGTAGCCACCTGCAGGGTCATCCCAACATGAACGACACCCCGGGCGTCGATATGTCCACCGGCTCGCTGGGCCAGGGCATCTCCGCCGCCGTGGGCATGGCGGTTGCCGCCAAGCACTGGGGTGATACTTACCGCACCTACGCCCTGTTGGGCGATGGCGAGAGCGAGGAGGGCCAGGTCTGGGAGGCCGCCATGTTTGCCGGCAACCAGCAGCTCGACAACCTCTGCGTGATCGTCGACCACAACGGCCTTCAGATCGACGGTCCCGTCGAGGAGGTCAACGACCCCATGCCGCTCGCCGACAAGTTCCGTGCCTTTAAGTTCCCCGTGGTTGAGCTTGTCGACGGCAACGATTTCGACCAGATCCGCGCCGCCTTTGCCGAGGCTCGCGCTACCAAGGGCCAGCCGACCGCCATTATCGCCGAGACCATGAAGGGCAAGGGCGTTTCCTTTATGGAGAACCAGGTGGGTTGGCACGGTAAGGCCCCCAACGATGAACAGTTTGAGCAGGCCATGGCAGAGCTCACGGCCGCCGGAGAGGAGCTCTAGGATGGCAGACGTCAAGAAAATCGCCACACGCGTAAGCTACGGCGAGGCCCTCGTCGAGCTCGCCAACGAGCACGATGACTTTGTGGTCCTCGACGCCGACCTGGCCGCCGCCACGCAGACCGGTAAGTTTAAGGCCGCTTGCCCCGACCGCTTCTTCGATGTGGGCATCGCCGAGAGCAACCTGATGGGTGTCGCCGCCGGTATCGCGACCACCGGTCGCGTTGCCTTCGCGAGCAGCTTTGCCATGTTTGCCGCCGGCCGCGCCTTTGAGCAGGTCCGCAACTCCATCGGCTACCCGCACCTCAACGTTAAGATCGGTGCCACGCACGCCGGTATTTCGGTGGGCGAGGACGGTGCCACGCACCAGTGCTGCGAGGATATCGCCCTCATGCGCGTCATCCCCGGCATGACTGTGATCGTTCCTGCCGACGACGTCGAGGCCCGCGCCGTGACGCGCGCCGCCTACGAGTGCGACGGTCCGGTGTACATGCGCTTCGCTCGTTTGGCCTCGCCGGTTATCAACGACCCCGAGACCTACAAGTTCGAGTTGGGTAAGGGCATTGTCATGCGCGAGGGCGCCGATGTGACCATCATTGCCTGCGGCCTGATGGTCGGCGAGGCTCTCGAGGCCGCCGAGCAGCTCGCTGCCGAGGGCATCGACGCCGAGGTCATCAACATGCACACCATCAAGCCCATCGATGCCGACCTGATCGTCAAGAGCGCCACCAAGACCGGCCACGTCGTGACCGTCGAGGAGCACTCCGTGATCGGCGGCCTGGGCAGCGCCGTTGCCGACGTCCTGTGCGAGCAGTGCCCGACGCCGCTCAAGAAGATCGGTGTCAACGACACCTTCGGTGAGTCTGGCCCGGGTGCCGAGCTCTTGCACAAGTACGGCCTGGACGCCGCCAACATCGTGGCGACCACCAAGGAGTTCTTGGCATAAGGCAAGGCGGATCTCAAGGACTGCTTCGCCAGAACTATAAAACTGTTTCGCCAGTACTATGGAAACCCGGCAGGGGCGCTCTCTTGGAGAGCGCCCCTGTTTCAGTTGCGGTGAAATAAGGACTGTTTGGGGGTGCGGACGATTTCTTGGACCGCGCCTAGGCGTATCCAAGCTTCCTGCGGTACTCCATCGGGCTCAGCCACCCGAGGGACTTCTTGATCCGCTCCTCACGATAGTACACGAGGTAGGCCTCGAGCCTTCCCATGA
>RPYR01000205.1 GCA_008671285.1 Collinsella aerofaciens
AATGGCCATGCACGTCAGGCACCTGCCATATTTAAAGCCGCAACCGTACAGCGCCGGCTCGCTTACGCCGCCAAGAATACCCGAGATTGAATAGCCCAGCATGAGTGCCTTCTCGTCCTTATCCGCAACGCGGAGCGACGCGCCAAAGGGCATGCCCCAAACGGCGAACGTCGCCATCGTCGCGGCGATCAGGATGCACGAATCCGTTCCCACACTCATAAACTGAGCATAGGCAAGCGATAGGACAACGTTGCTGACGCCTGCAATCTTAAGAAACTCCCAACCCGCGGCAAGCCCCATGAGCGTGAGCAGCGACACGATGCCACCGGAATTGCCAAGCATAAACATAAGCTGGCCCAACAGCATGCCCAGATAGCTGCCCGCCGGCGCCGTAATACACAGCGAAACCGGAACCATGACAAGCATGGTCGCAAACGGAACGAACGAAAACGCCACGGCCTTAGGGATAACGCGCTTAAAGAAACACTCCACTCGCCATAGCACGGGCACCGAGATGAGAACCGGAATAACAGTCGTCGTGTAATCGTTGACCGGCGCGGGAAGCAGACCATACACGGAAGTCATCGATGCCCCCGTCGTCGATGCGGCATCGACGAGCTTGAGCAGATCGGGCGCAATCAATACGCCGCCCAGCATCATACCCAGCTGCTCCGAGCAACCGAGCTGGCGGGCGGCCGCCCAACCAAGATAGATGGGCAAAAAGTAGTAGCCGGCGTTATAGAGCCAACTGTAGAACAGGCGATAGATCTCGGAATCGGCAGACCACAGGCCCAGCATGCCTTCGCCCATAATGACGGCGACGGTGCGGAACAACGCCGCGCAGACAATAAACGGCAACGCCGACATCATGCTTTTGGACAGATAGTCCACAACGGCCATGGCGTTTGATGAAACCGTCGTTGCAAACGTGGTGTTAGAAACTTGTGACATGGAACGCCTTTCCCAATGTGACATGCGGGCTGCCCCTTTGTCACATCGTGCGGTACTGACCGATTGCGCGGTACTTTTCGTAGCGGAGGTTTGTGAGGGTCGCCTCGTCGAGCTGCCCAAGCGTATCGAAGGCATCAAATGCCGAGGACATGACGGCACCGGCGATCTCCTCATGCGACAGGCCCCTATCGTCAACAATGCCGTCGATGATGCCGAGCGCCAACAGATCGGGAGCCGTGAGCTTCAGCGCCTCGGCAGCCTCATTCGCGCGGTCGGTATCCTTCCACAGGATCGACGCACAGGCCTCGGGGCTCACGACCGAATAGGCCGAGCTCGAGAGCATCAGGATGCGGTCGGCCACGGATAGCGCCAGCGCGCCACCAGAGCCGCCCTCGCCTGTCACCACCGAGACAATCGGCGTCTTAAGGCCGCTCATCTCCATGAGATTCTGGGCAATCGCCTCGCCCTGGCCGCGCTCCTCGGCACCGATGCCGCAAAACGCGCCCGAAGTATCGACCAGGCACAGAACCGGTCGACCAAACTTTTCGGCCTGGCGCATAAGGCGACGCGCTTTGCGATAGCCCTCGGGATGCGCCATACCAAAGTTGCGGTGCATACGCTCTTTAGTCGTGGTGCCGCGCTCGATGGCGATAACCGTCACGGGTCGCCCGTCCTTCCAGCCGATGCCGCCTACCACGGCAGCATCGTCGCCAAAGTAACGGTCGCCGTGCAGCTCCACAAATCCATCCAGGCCCAGCGAGATCATCTCGCCCGCCGTGGCACGATCTGCCGACCGCGTCTGTTTGACAATTTCGAGTGCGGTTTTTGACGCGGCCGAGCGCTTGAACAAATGTCCCAGCTTTTTGCCGCGGCGGCCCGTATGCACAATCTCGTGCGGTGCCCCCAGGCCGGGCGCGTGCCCTTCGTGCAGCGCCAGCAGCTCGCCTACCGTGAGCGCAACCTCGCCACGCGGTACAACGGCATCGCAAAAGCCGTGCTCCAGCAAAAACTCGGAGCGCTGGAATCCCTTGGGCAGGCGCTTGTGCATGTTCTGCTCGATCACGCGCGGGCCGGCAAATGCCGTCAGGGCATCGGGCTCGGCCAGGATAATGTCGCCCTCCATGGCAAAGCTCGCGGTTACGCCTCCGGTCGTGGGGTCGGTGAGCACCGTGATATACAGGCCGCCCGCCTCGCTATGGCGCCTAACCGCCGCAGAAATCTTGGCCATCTGCATAAGAGATGTCACGCCCTCCTGCATGCGGGCGCCACCCGATACGGTAAAGCCAACGACCGGCAGTCCCAGCTCGGTCGCACGCTCAAATGTGCGGCAGATCTTCTCGCCCACCACGGAACCCATCGAGCCCATCATAAA
The DNA here is from genome assembly GCA_008671285.1 of Collinsella aerofaciens. Next base: position 2,324 of record RPYR01000205.1, read on the forward strand.
GTTGGCGTCCATAAAGAAGAGCGCCGTATCGCAACCGCAGATTTTGCCCTTGCCGCACACAACGGCATCGCGCTCGCCCGAACGTTCGCTCACGCTCTTGAGCTTGTCGGCATAGCCGGGAAACGAAAGGAAGTCCTCCGGCGCCAGACTGGCATCCCATTCCTCAAACGTGCCCTCGTCAATCGTCATGCGCATGCGGTCGCGACCGCTCACGCGAAAATGCTTGCCGCAACGGGGGCAGACCTCGAGGTTGTCGTGCAGGCGTGTCTCATCGATCACACGGCGGCACTCCGGGCACTTGATAAACACGTGGCGCGCGGGAAACTCGGCGCACGACTCGGTCATCGGCCCCTCGAGGACGTTGACCGTCTTCGCTTTTCTATTCATCAGCATAGAGATGCCCCATCAGATCGGTGTGATACATGCCCGACAAGAACTCGTCGTTTGCCAGCACGTCGAGCTGAAGCTCGCTGTTTTCGCTCCCGCCCTCAATCACGAGCTCGCCCAGGGCCGAGCGCATCTTGCGAATGGCGCCGTCACGCGTGGGCGCACACACGATGATCTTGCCAAGCATGGAGTCGTAGTACGGCGGAACTTTTGCACCGGTAAACATGGCGGAATCCCAGCGCACGCGCGGAC
>RPYR01000042.1 GCA_008671285.1 Collinsella aerofaciens
CCAACTACGACGTTGCCGGCTGCGACCAGACGAGTGAGGTCGACGACCTGTCCACCAACTACCTGTCCACGCAGCTTATGCAGCTGATTGGCGCCCCGCTGACTGACTACCAGAAAGCGCACATGACGCTGCGCGAGTCGCGGCCCGCTATCAACTCCGCGGGCTACGAGGACGCCAGCCGGCGCGGGGCGCTCTCCTCCAACGTCACCGGCGACGACGCCGCTGCCGCAGCCGCCACCAAGGCGCGCGAGGATTACGCCAAGATGCAGTACTACGAGATGTTCCGCGACGGCAAGAACGTCTACACCGAGCATTTCCAGACCGAGGCCAACGAAACCGACCCCAACCTGGCACCGGGTACGACCAAGATCAAGTAGCGGGTCACTCATAACTGAAACGTCTGTCCGGGCGGAGGCATATAAGGTTCCCTGCTCGGACAGTCCTGCGCAAGACGAAGGCCACGTTATGTGGCCTTCTTTGTTTGCGGAAAGTGTGTCCCGGAATTCTTGTCTGGAATGGGATGCAGTTTCCGCTTGGGACCCGATTGGGAAAGTGTGTCCCACTATTCAGCTGGATTCCGGGATGTATTTTCCGGTTGAGGCTCGTTGGGAAAATGCGTCCCACTTTGGGGGCTGATTCTGGGACGTGGTTTCCGGTTGGCTCTCATTGGGAAAGTTCATCCCATTTCTCGGCCTAATTATGGGACGCAGTTTCCCGTTGAGGACCCTTTGGGAAAGTGCGTCCCGGTCTGGGCGCTCAAACTGGGATGGATTTTCCGGATGAGGGCTTGACGGAAAATGTGTCCCGTTCCGGGCGCTAATTGTGGGATGCAGTTTCCGCTTGCGGAGTCTCCACTCAACAGAAAACCCGGGTGGCCTGTTTTTTGGCTACCCGGGTTTTTGGGTTGTCGATATGTTCGACTGGCTACTAGTGGGTCTTGCGGCGCTTGATCAGCATGATGAGGGCTATCACTACGAGCGTTGCTCCCGCTGCTGCTGCAGTGGCGACTAGGGCGAATGTTTGGTCGCCGGTGTTTGCGAGGTTCTTCGCTGTGGTCGTAGTCTTGACCTTGGTGTCGGTCTTAGCTCCGTTGTCGGACTTGGACTTGTCCGGGTTCGTCGGGGTCTCAGGAGTCTCGGGGTCCTTTGAGCCTTCGGAATCGGTTGGGCCGGCGGTGTTTACCAGCGTATGGTCCAGGAACTTCTTGGCGCCCGCACTTGCCTGTGAGAACAGGCGGCGCGTGCGGATCGGGGTGGCGTTCACCGTTGTGGGCGCCGTCTCCTCGGCCTCGATATTCACGAGCGTCGTGCCGGTGTCGAGGCCCACGTCGTTGTATCCCACGTGGCAGTAATACTGCGCACCGTCATCGTCTGCGGTCAGGTCAATCTCGAGCTTTGAGGCCGTTCCAGCCGCGAGGTTGCCATCGGCACCCACGAGCTTAAACTCTGTCTCGCCGCGGCCCTTGCGGTACCACATATAGGTCGGTGCCAGCCCTGTTTCGCTATCGTCGGCACCGAGTTGCTTCACATGGCCAATCGCCGAGAGCGTCAGGTGGCTTCCCGCCGTGCGCTCAACCGAAGAGTCGTATCCAAGATCCGGCCCCTCCGCAGCATCCGCCGCAGGTCCGCTCACGGTCATCGTCATGCCATCGGGCATGGTCTTGACCGTGATGATTGCCGAGCGAATACCTGTTTCGGTCGTGGATCCATTCTTAACGGCGGCGATGGCGAATCGATACTCCGTATTGGGCTGCAGCCCATCCCACTTGAGCGAGGTCTGCGTGTTGTCGGCAATCTTCCAGCTATTGACGACCGCATCCGCCGCATTGCTCTGCAGCATGCCCACGCCGTAGCTAAAGCCACTCTTGTTTGCGAGTACATCGTCCCAGCTAAACGTAACGCTGGTCGAATCGACGGCGTTTGCCGTAAAGCCCGTCACGGCCGGCGCGTCGGGCATCTCGACGTCCTTAACGTCATAGCCCACGATCCAGAACTGGTCGGTGTCCTTGGTGCCGAGCTTGTCGCCCGAGTCTGCCTCGAACTTGTCGACATCCACCGCGTTGACGCCCAGACGCCACACAAAACCGTACTTGCCCTGCGCGGCCTCGGGCAGGTTGTCGACGGTGCCGCCGTATTCGGTCGATTCACTCGAGGAGTTACCCGTAGTAAAGCCGGCGTTGGCACCAAAGCACAGGCCGCCAAACAACTCGTGCTTTGCGAGCTTCGCGCCCATGACAACGCTGCCGTTCAGCGTCAAGCCGAGCTCGAGCTCCTGCTCCTTGCCCTCCTCGACTTCGATGGTCTGCTCAATGCTCGCCCCCGACTGCGCGGCGGCGCCGTTAAACCCATCGTGCGTGTAGGCGCGCGTTACGCCAGGCTTGCCCAGGCCAAAGGAATCCCCAACGGGAGTCTCGCCGTTGAGCGTCGTTTGATAGGTTCCGGGTTCTCCCGACCGGTTGGTCAAAAAGTAGCTGAGCGGCGTCATATTGTGCTGTTTGGCAATGCGGTCATAGGCCTCGACATTAACGACCGAGGTCTGCGCGCCGAGCGACACGGGCGCCGCCATCACGCCCTTGCCACCAGTTTCCTCATTTTCGATCTCATACTCGTAATAGACCATCGGAATCGTGTAGAGCACGGCCTTGTCACCCTCGCCGGCATGCGACTCATAGCTTACGCTTGCGCTGACCGTGCGCTCGCTCCGGTAGTCATAGCATCCCTCGGCGGCAAAATCGACTGAAGCATTCATCGCGACCAGGGGCGGGCCGGTCTGCACCTCGACGGCAACGCCCAACTCGGCGCCAATGGTATAGCCCTGGGATGTCCCCGTGCCCTTTTCCTCTCCGTATGACGTGCCGCCCAACACCAGATAGCCGTATGCCTGCTCCAGATCCTCAACATAGGGCGCATCCTGCAGCACGGCAAGCACGCGCGGGTTGGTATAGACCTTGTAGCGGTCCTTGTACGTGATCTTGACGCTGTCGTTGTCGACATCGGGCAGCGCGAGCGAGATAAATGTGCCGTAGGTAGTGCCGCGACGGTTGCTCTCGCTAATCACCTGCTCCTCGCCGCGGCGCACCTTTCCGTTCTCGTCGAGCGAAAAATGCGAGGCGGTCATCCAATAGTAGTCATCGTTCTTGCGCAGGTCCTCGTCGCGGTGCTTGCCCACCACGGCGATAAAGCTCTCGTTATAGCGGTCCGAACCCGAGACGCTGCCCGCCTTGACGTCGCTGATCCACACCTGCTCTATACCCTTGTGGTCATGCTTGTTGCTGCTGTTGTATTGCTGACCGCTCATGCTCATGGTTCCGACCATGGACCCCAAGCCCTGAGCCCCGCCCTGTGCCGTGTTGCAGGCAAAGTCGCGGAACACATCGCCGCCCACGAGCACCTCGTCGACCGCCAGCTGCTCGGACAGGCCGTCAAGGTTGGCAGTGGCAAGGGCAATAGGCGCCAAGGTGCACGGATAGCGCTTATCCTGAGCGCTATCCTTCCATGCGCTGTTGGGCACATGCATCAGCCCATAGGAGGCGAGGAGCCCGTCTCTGTATTCCTTGCAATCGGAAAGCTTGAACTCGCCAGACTCCGAGTCATAATACGCGTAGCGGTACAGCGCGCCGTACAGCCCCTTACTGCCGTCAGAAGCGCCGTAATCAAAAGCGCTGCGTTGCCAGTCATAGCCCGCAAGAATAAGGCCCGTGACGGTTTCACCCGTCTTCTTTCCTTCTTCATCGTAGGCGGCAAACGTGCCGAACGTCGCATTCGCAGCGACCATGGTCTTGCCGTTCGCGGAGAGGGAGATTGCGCCCGCGTCGCCCAGAGCATCGACATGGACGAGCGCACCCTTGGATGCATCCCACGAAAACAGCTCGCAATGCGTCGACTTATCAATATTCTTCTTGCCGTAGGGTGCCGAGACCACGATGGCGAGGTCATCGCAAAAATCGCGATCGAGGTCGCCGGCCGCTAGCGAAACGACAGGAGCTGACTGAAGCTGCGTCCAGGAGTCGTTCCCGCCCTTGTTGTGCGTGGTGTAGTCCGCGGCGTTACCGGCATCGATCTTGACGACGCTTTGCTTCCAGTTGCCGCCCTCCAAGTCATACATGTCGACTACAGCCTTGCGCACGCCGTTCTCGTCGACATAGCAGCCCGCGTAGACAAAAAGCTCGTCGACGCCGTCGCCATCGACATCGCCCGCCTCGACATCAAAGACGGCGTCGTGCTCTTGCAGGTAACCGGCATCCAGGTACTTAAAACGGCCTTCGTACATCATATTAGTGTTGACCGTCACCGGCAGGTGTGTGTCGAGAGTGCGCGTACGCCCGTTGCTAAACGAGTAGAGGACCAGCTCAACCTTTCCGGCGTATGACTTGCCGTCAATCGTCGTGGAGGAACTGTCGCCGTAGGCACGGAGCTCGGCAACGCGGCTCTTTTTGCCCGTGCTGGCGTCGCTGCAGAACTCAACACTCGTGGCGTGAATGCCCGAGAAACCGTTGTTGTCGTTGGCGAGTACTGTTGAGGACTCATTGTTGCTTAGGTACGACCAGGTGCCGCCACCGTAGTCGCTATGCTTGTAGAGATCGCTGTTCGTATCGAAGTTGTTGACGTTTTGCCAGAACTTTGCGGCGCCCCACACACTTCCATAGCCATCGAAGAGTTTGCTGCTGCCGCCAATGTCACCGCGCTCGACGTTCTCGAGCTTGTCGCGCAGAGTGTAGCGATTGCCATGGCTACCGTTAGCTGCCATATAGACCTCGCTGCGCGTGGCAAACGTCGTGGGGGTATCAGTGGAATAGGGGCCAACGGTATCGGCCGGAATGTCCTCGCTCGTGCCCAGACCCAGGGCTTGATAATCCTGCTCGGTCATATCGGTGATTGCGGGCGCGTCTGCCGCCTGGGCAACCTGGGGCGTGGCCGTGAAGCAGGCGACGCTCGTGGCGATCAACGCAGCAAGCGCCGCCGTCCCAACAAGCGGGATTTTCGACAGCCTACGGATACGAGGGTGTGGAACGTACATGAGGGACCTCGCTTTATTCGAGTGGAGTGGACTCATTTTTGCAAATGATACATCCGATGCCCGATATCACGTGTCTCATTTTCGCCAACGGCGTGTCTCATTTTTGAGAATCCGAGATGCCGCGGAAATCTTATCCCAGCTCAAAGGCCATTTCTGGGATGTATTTTCCGTCGAGTGCCTCATCGGGAAACTGCATCCCATTTCAAGCGTCGATTCTGGGACGCATTTTCCCCTTAGACCCTCAACCGGAAACCGCATCCCACTTTGAGCGCAAATTCCGGGATGCATTTTCCGCTTGAGCCTCATTGGGAAACGGCGTCCCACTTTGAGGGCTGATTGTGGGATGCATTTTCCGGTTTTGCTCTCATTGGGAAAATGCATCCCGTTTCTTGACCGAATAATGGGACGCAATTTCCCGTTGGAGCGCCTTTGGGAAAGTGTGTCCCACTTCGACCGCCCAGAGTGGGATGCACTTTCCGCAAAGCACCTCAACGGGAAACTACGTCCCATTCCAAAGGCAAATTCCGGGACGCATTTTTCGAAAGCCTGCCCATCCGGAAAGCCCGTCCCACTTTGGACGCATCCGGGCACGGAACCATCGACCTATCAGGCCTCCCATCAATAAAGAGGCGTCCTCCCGGACGGCGGGGCACGAAGTTCATCGCGAGTTCCGCACGCAAAGAAGGCCACTTAATGTGGCCTTCGTCTTGCGCAGGACTGTAGAGCAGGGAACTTCGTGCCCCGACGCCCGGGAGGACGTTTCATTTAGAAAGATGGACCGACCGCCGTCAGCGATGGGAGCTACTCCCCCAGCACGGCCTTTTTGGCGGCTGCAGCCATGTTGTCCAGATCTTCCTTGGTGGGGTGATCCTTTGCGGCGACCCAGTTATCGAGCAGCAACTTAGCGCGGGCGTTGTCGGGATCTTGCTCGAGCATGGCCTCGTAGCGCTGCTTGACCGCGGGACCCATCTTGCCCTGGCACATCGCCCAGCCCGCAAGCTCGGCATCCCCAGCCAAATTGGAGGTCACGCGATCGATAATCTGCTGATAATAGCTCTGGTCGGCGCCAAAACCGCAGGTACCAAAGAGGAAAACGCGCTTGCCGTGCAGAGCGGAGAGCAGCGCGGCAACCGAAGGCGTGCACGCGCCCTTGTCGCACCAAAAGCCGACGAGCACCGTGTCGGCCGCGCAGGCGCCCTGCGCCTCGAGCGCAACCTGATCTGCATCCGCATCGTCGCTCAACGCCGCGGCATGGACAAACTCAACACCCGCAGCCTGCAGCGTACGCTTGATCGCACCCGAAACCATCCTGGTATTACCGCTCTTGCTGTTAACCACCAAAGAGCACGTCATAGTCACGTTGCCTCGTTTCCCCAAAAACTAAAGCCACTAATGCAATTTATTAGATGAATATCTTAGTACTAACGTGACAGATGTAAACCACCGTCTGTCGATTGATTAATTTGCCCCACGGGCTTGCTCACTGGGCGAATTGGCTGCGGTAGAGTTCGGCGTAGAAGCCGCCTGCCGCTAGCAGCTCGTCGTGCGTGCCGCACTCGATAATCTGCCCGTCGCGCATCACCAGAATGCAGTCGGCGTTACGAATCGTGCTCAGGCGGTGCGCCACGACAAAGCTTGTGCGGCCAGCCATGAGCTCGTCGAATGCCGCCTGCACCTGCAGCTCGGTGCGGGTATCGATGCTCGAGGTCGCCTCGTCCAGCAGCAGAATCGCCGGGTCGGTGAGCATGACGCGCGCGATGCACAGCAGCTGTTTTTGACCCTGGCTAAACGTGCCGCCGTCCTCGCCGATTACCGTATCGTAGCCGCCTGGCAGCTGCACGATAAACTTGTGCGCGTGCGCGCGCTTGGCAGCTTCGATAACCTGCTCGCGCGTGGCGTCGGGACAGCCGTAGGCGATGTTTTCCGCCACCGTGCCCTCGAACAGCCAAGTGTCCTGCAACACCATGCCAAAGGCGCGGCGCAAGCTTGCGCGCGTGTAATCACGCGAGGAACGGCCATCGACCGCAATGCGACCGGCATCGATATCGTAGAACCGCAGAAGCAGGTTGATGAGCGTCGTCTTGCCACAGCCCGTGGGACCGACCAGGGCAAAGCGCATGCCGGGCTTGGCCTCGATGCAGATGTCCTGCAGCAGCTTGCGGTCGGACACGTAGCTAAAGTCCACATGCTCAAAGGCGACCTCGCCCTGCGGGGCGGCAAGTTCCATGGCATCCGCCGCATCGGGCTCCTGCTCGCGCGCATCGAGCAGCGCAAACATGCGGCGCGCCGAGGCGTACGCGGTCTGAATCTGCGTAATGACGTTGGTGACCTCGTTGAACGGCTTGGTGTACTGGTTGGCATAGGACAGGAAGATCTGCACGCCGCCCACCGTAAGCGCCGCGGGCACGCCCGTGATCACGCCCACGCAGCCGATCACAGCGACCACGGCATAGATGATGTTGTTGATAAAGCGCGTGCCGGGGTTGGAGAGCGAACCCATAAACTGCGCGCGCTCGCCCGCGGTGTAGAGCTCGGCATTGAGCGCGTCGAAGCGCTGCTGAGCGTTCGAGCCATAGGCAAAGGCGTCGACAAGCTTTTGCTCGCCCACATACTCCTCGATATGGCCGCCAAGCTGACCCTGAATACGCTGCTGCGCCGTAAAGCTCTTGTTGGAGAGTTTGGCGATGGCGCTAGCCGCAAAGATGGAGAGCGGCGTGACGAGCACCACTACGAGCGTCATGGTCAGGTTAATGGAGAGCATAAACGCAAGCGTGCCAACGATGGTGATAACGCCGGTGAAAAGCTGGGTAAAGCCCTGCAGCAGACCGTCGCCCACCTGGTCGACGTCGTTGACCACGCGGCTCATAAGGTCGCCGTGGGCATGGCTGTCGATAAAGCTGAGCGGCATGCGGCTGAGCTTATCGCTCGCCTCAACGCGCATGTCGCGCACCGTCTCGTAGGACAGGCGGTTAACGCAGTAGCCTTGCAGCCACTGGAAGGCCGCGGCACCTACCACGACGAGCGCGAGTTTGGTAACGAGCGGCAGTAGCGCGTCGAAGTCCACCTGCACGGCAGCAACGATCAGGTCGATGCCCTCGCCGATGAGAATAGGTGTGTAGAGCTGCAGAATCACCGAGACGGCGGCACTCACAAACGACGCCGCAAACGAAATACGGTGCGGACGGACGTAGCCCATCAGGCGGCGGGTCACCGCGCCCACGGGATAGCGCTCAGGGTCGCCGGGCTGGCGCGGACCGTCGCCCAGGTCGTTGAGGTTATCGTTGCCGGACACGTTGGCCGTCATCGTGGCGACCGAACCGGAAGAAGTATACGGATTCATTTAGCAGCCCTCCTTTGCGCAGACGGATGCGGAGGCGGTTGGGGCGGACGCGGGCGCCGCACTCCCCTGCCGGCCCTCGAGCTCCTCGCGGCGCAACTGCGACTGGCAAATCTCGCGGTAGAGCTGGCAGCTTGCGTACAGCTCGTCATGCATGCCCAGGCCTGCGACCGAGCCGTGGTCGAGTACGCAGATCATGTCAGCGTCGCGCACGGTCGAGACGCGCTGGCTTACGATCACCGTCGTGAGCGGCAGCCCGCCCTCGGCGGCACCGCGCACGCTACGCTCGCGGATGGCATGGCGAAGCGCCGCGTCGGTCTTAAAGTCGAGCGCCGAGGCGGAGTCGTCCATGATCAATATCTGAGGCGAACCCACCAAGGCACGCGCGATAGTCAGGCGCTGGCGCTGGCCACCGCTGAAGTTCTTGCCGCCCGCCTCGACCGGGGCGTCGAGCCCCTGCGGCTTGTTGCGCACGAACTCGCTCGCCTGCGCCATATCGAGCGCCGCCCAAAGTTCCTCGTCGGTCGCCGACTCGTCACGCCAGGTCAGGTTGCTGCGGATGGTGCCGCTCACCAGCGACGCTCGCTGCGGAACGGTCGCGACCACGTGGCGCAGCTGGCCGAGCTGCCAGGCACGCACGTCGGAGCCCATCACGCTCACGCTGCCGGTGCTCGCATCGTACAGGCGCGGAATAAGCGAGACGAGTGTGGACTTGCCGCTGCCCGTGCCGCCGATAATGCCGAGCGTTTTGCCCAACGAAAGTTCCAGGGTCACATCGCTCACGGCATTGGCCGCGCCGGCGCCAAACGAGAAGCTCGCATGGTCAAAGCTCAGCGCGGGAGCCGGGGCGTCGACGTCCGTCGCGAGCGCCTGGGGCAGCGCGACCGGCTCGTTGCCCTCGTCAGCGATGCTCGGCACGCAATTGAGCACCTCGTTGATACGCGACGCGCTGGCGCTCGCCTTGGTAAAAACAACGACCAGGTTGGCCACGTAGACGATGGAGGTGAGGGTCTGCGTCATGTAGTTGACGAACGCCATGACCTGGCCCTGCGTGAGCTCGCCCACGTTGACCTGGATGCCGCCCACCCACAGGATGGCGCACACGCCCAGGTTCATCACCAAAAACGTGACGGGGTTGAGAATCGACGAGAGCTTGCCCACCGCGATGGCAGTATTGGCCTGATCATCGGCAGCTTGGGCAAAACGCTCGCGCTCGTGGTTCTCGCGCACGAAGGCGCGAACCACGCGAGCGCCCGAAAGGCCTTCGCGGCAGATTAGCGCGATGCGGTCGAGCTTTCCCTGCAGCTGCTTGTAGTACGGAATACAGCGCGCCATGACAAACCAAAACACCAGGCCGATGGCGGGCGTGCAAATCAAAAAGATAATGCCGAGCTTAAGGTCGATGGCAAGGGCCGCGACCATGGAGCCCACCGCTAGGAAGGGCCAGCGGATGAGCATGCGCACGCCCAGCGCCACAGCGAGCTGCACCTGGTTGACGTCGTTGGTGATACGCGTGATGAGCGACGGCGTGCCAAAACGGTCGAGTTCGGCATAGCTCAGCTTGTTGATATGCTGGTAGAGCGCGCCACGAATGTCGGTGCCCATGCCCTGCGAGGTGAGCGCCGCCATCTTTTGGCAGACGAGCGTAAACGAGATGCCGATCACAGCCATGGCGGCAAGCAGCATACCGTAGTGGATAACGGCGTTCACGTCGTGCGCCCCAATGCCCTTATCGATCATCTGGGCAATCACCAGCGGCGTCAGCAGGTCAAAGATCACTTCGATTAGCTTGCACGCAGGGCCGATCACCATATATCGGCGAAACTTACCACCAAAACGCCTGAGCAGCTCAATCATGTATAGGCGCTCCCTATCATCATCCACATTCAATTCGAACCATGATAGTACCGCCACCCCAAAAGAAGCGTAAACAACTCGTCATTTCTAACGGGATTCAGTTTTCAGGGGAGGGGTATACGCGCACACCCAGCCAGTGTCGGGTCAACTAGCATGGTATATTTACATTAGTGCTACCAAGTTAGTCGCCGACCCTTGAAATGAGGTGCCGAGATGAACGACATTCTCGCAAGAAGAGCAAGACGAGCAACTGCGGGCATCGCCCTTTCCGCGGCACTTGTCGCGGGAATCGCCCCCGTAACGGCGATCGCGGCAGAAACCAGCGCCCCCACCGGTGCAGTTGCCTTGCAGACGGAAGATGCGGCCGCCGCAAAAGAAAAAGCGTATGCAGCCATGCAGGAAGCGCTCAAAACCCTCGAGGCCGCAAAAGACGCCGCAAGTCCCGAGAAAATTGCGGAAATCGATGATGACATTGCCGCTTTTCAAGAGATCTACGACATGGTGGTGGCGGAAGCCGCCAAACAGAGGGAACCCCTTCCCGCCATGCAAGCGAACGTCGATGCAGCCCAAGCCAAATACGATGAGGCCCACAACCGGACAAGCGGCCTTCAGGCAGAATTAGATAAGGCACTTGAAGCACTCGGCGGCGAGGAGCCCAGCACAGCTATTAAGGAGCATATTAAGCAGTTGCGCATGGAGATCATGACGGCAGAAAGGCGAGAAGAATCTTGTGAAGATGATCTTCACCGCTACCAACGCCGGCTCGAAAGCCAGGAAAAACAGGTTCAGTATTTCGAAAGTGAGGCAAAGGAAGCTAAAGCCCACATCGACGAGGACATAGCCAAGCAAAATGCGCTCCTCGGCGATTTGGAAAAGGCGCAAGCGGCCTATGACGACGCCTGCAAGGCATACGAAGAGGCAAAGGCCGCGGCAGACAAGGCCACCTCGCCCGAGATAACGAAACCGACCGAGACGACGCCTCCCTCCGGCTCAACGCAACCCGCCGAGGCGACACCGCCCGTTGCCTCACCTGCAACCGGCAAAGACGCCCTACCAAGCTCGACCAAGCAGGCGAACTCGAGCAGCGGCAAGCAAGCAAATACGACCGCCGGCAAGCTCGCGAACACGGGCGACACAGCACCGAGCGCAATAGCACTCGCAGGAATCGCCGCCATGGGACTCGGAATAACCGCCACAGCCACACGCCGCATCAAGAACTCAAAATAGCCGACAGAGCATTCTGCCTTCACCAATCCACAAGCCCAGAGACAAAAAGAGGCTCGTTTCCCCACCTAAGGAAACGGGCCTCTTTAACTGCAAAAATTCAAGCAACAGCACCGCCGCCTCTTGAACCACATAGCCATCAATGCCCAGACAACACCAGCAAGCCGCATTCCACAAGGGATAGATTTAAATTAGATAAACGCGCCTTTACGGATGATTTTTGGACGACGGGGCCCGGTCGGCGGCGAGGTGTTTGGTAGTCGAGCGATCCCGCAGGCGAAGCCGAGGACCAGCGAGACACCAAATACCTCGCCGCCGGCCGGGCCGTGTCGCGGCACCAAAAAGCGCCCGTGCGCTCGATGGATTCGGATGCCCGACAGAGGCTCCTTATGGCTGCTTCCTTCCGGACCTGACCAGATTCGGAACATGTCGTCATCCGAACCCATCGAACGCGCTAGGCGCTCGGTATATCTTACCTGCTCCCGCCCGCCAGAGCAAGGTAGCTAATTTGGGACGGAGCTTTTTTGACTACTTTTGCAGCCCGATTGCCAGAGCAGCCAATGAGTAGTCAAAATAGTCCGATCCCAAAATGACCGGCTTGGTGCCGCACCACAGAAAGGGCCCATCTACTACGTTTAGGCCGCAGGGGTCAACCATAGCCGGCTTTTTCGAAAATCGGCAAGCTTTCTACCTGCGGTTTTGTTTTTGCAAATTCCGGGATGGTCGAAGGTGGCCGGTTTAACGTAGTAGATGGTCGCATTTCGTGGCAAACGGTCCGACCCAAGGCACAAGGCGGCCAACCTCGAATGGCCATTCTCGAAGTTGCGGTGGAATACGGACTGAATTGGCCCCTTAAAGGCAAAAACGCTCCGTATTTCACCGCGACTTATCGAGGGGATGGGTTTTAGATACGGCCAAGGTCGTAGGATCGAGCGGCCGCTTCGCCGGCGCAGATGAGGTTGGTTGTGGCTTCTTGCGGATCGAGTGCCTGTTCCAGGCCCATGGGTTTGCGGCAAATCGGCAGTACAAGGTCGATGCCTTGCCCATACACCGCATCCAGGTTATCAGCGCGACCGCCCACGACAGCAATCACCGGCTTGCCATATCGCTTCGCACGACGGGCCACACCCACCGGCGCCTTACCGGCGGCGGACTGCTCATCCATATTGCCCTCGCCCGTTATGACCAGGTTGACATCGCGTACGCGCTCGTCAAACCCAATCAGATCGAGCACCGTCTCCACGCCCGAACGCAGCTCCGCACCGAGCGCCAGTAACGCCGCGCCCAAGCCACCGGCAGCGCCCGCGCCGGGTACACCGAGCACCGAGCCAAATGTCCGTGCGCCCTCGGGTGTGCGCAACAACCCCTGGGCTCGAGCTCTGGCAATCGCCGCATCGAGCAAGCGACCGTAGCCGACCATCCAGCCGTCGTATCTGCGCAGCACCTCGACATCATCCGCCGGCAGGCCCTTCTGCCCGCCAAACACCGCCAGTGCGCCTCGACGCCCCACGAGCGGATTCTCGACATCCGAAAGCACAACGATGCGAGCATCATCCAAAGCCTGCAGCGCGGGCGCCAAATCAACGCTCGCCACCTGCTCAAGGCCGGCAAGACCGGGGGCGACATCGCAGCCCCGATCATCGACCACACGCGCGCCCAGCGCCTGCAGCATGCCGGCGCCACCGTCGTTGGTGGCACTGCCGCCCAGACCAATATAGAGTGTCCTTGCGCCCATGCGAACTGCGCGAAGCATAAGCTCGCCCACGCCATAGGTCGAAGCCGCCAACGCCGCCGACTCCATACAGCTCGAATACCCAATACCCGCCGCCTCGGCCATCTCAATTACAGCCGAGTCGCGCTCGTCGTCCACCAGCATCCGGGCAGACACGCGATCGCCCAAGGGACCTGCCACCTCACAGGTCACAATCTCACCGCCGCACGCGGCGATGGCGTCGAGCGTTCCCTCGCCACCATCTGCCAGCGGCAAAGCGTTCAGCTCGGCATCGGGCCACACACGGCGCATGCCCTCGGCAATCGCCGCCTCCGCCTGCGCGCTCGAAACGCTGCCCTTAAAGGAGTCAATCGCCAGCAGCACACGGCGGGGCCGGCGGCACGCAGGACCAAAGTCAACCGCCGTACCAGCATCCTCACCGACACCTGCAAGCGCTGCGGCGTGAGCGGCATGCGCCTCAAGATCGGCCCCACAACCGCCATCAGCGCCGCCCGCTCCGCGCAGACCGCCAAAATAGCTAATCAGCAGCTCACGGCATTCATCCGCCAGGACCCCAGCCGTCACGTTAAACCGATGATTCAGGCGCGAATCGGCATTCAGGTCATACAGCGAACCCAGCGCGCCCGCCTTGGCATCACTCGCGCCATACACGCAGCGCCCCACGCGCGCGTTGACCATAAGGCCCGCGCACATGCAGCAGGGTTCCAACGTCACATAAACCGTACAGTCGAAAAGGCGCCAGCGGCCAAGCGCCTGGGCAGCGGCGCACACGGCCGCAAACTCGGCATGAGCCGAAGGGTCCTGGTCGAGCTCGCGACGATTATGCGCCCGCGCGACGATCTCACCGTCGCGCACCACTACGGCTCCGATGGGCACCTCGCCCACCGCCGCGGCGGCGCGCGCCTCGGCCAGTGCCTCGCGCATGAACTTCTCGTCGATTTCGGTGATCGTCATCGTTCGCCTTCCCTGTTGCAAATTCAAAACGATGCTATCATTACGACTCACGGAGAGATGGCAGAGCGGTTGAATGCGGCGGTCTTGAAAACCGTTGAGCGCGAGAGCGTTCCGGGGGTTCGAATCCCCCTCTC
>RPYR01000002.1 GCA_008671285.1 Collinsella aerofaciens
AATATCAGCGAGTGTAGCCCCAAATGGCATCGTCACCGTATCAAAATTTGAATCGCAACAGGAAGCGACAAAGCGACGCAAACCCCTACCCCGCCTCGCGCATCCAGCGATCGAACGTCCCCACGCACACGCCCAGGCACTCTGCTGCCTGGCTGCGGGTAATATCGCCTGCCTCATAGCTATCGCGCACCAGCTCAAACTGAGGAGGGCACGGCTTGCGAGGTCGACCGAAACGGACCCCTCGCGCCCGCGCCGCTGCAATTCCCTCCGCTTGGCGCCGGTGGATATTCTCGCGCTCCACCTGCGCCACGTAGCTCAGCAGTTGCAGCACAATATCGGCAATCAGTACGTTGGTCACATCCGGCGCGCCGCTGGCCCTAGCGCGCGTGTCAAGCAATGGCATGTCCAACACCACAATGGCAACCCCGAGCTCCTTGGTAATGCGTCGCCATTCCTCAAGAATCTCGGAGTAATTACGGCCAAGTCGGTCGATAGAAAGCACCACCAGCACGTCCCCGTCTCCCAGGACGTGCAGCAGATCGCGATAACGCGGTCGATCGAAGTCCTTGCCGCTCGCATGGTCGGCATAAATATTCGCCGAGCCCACGCCATAGGCGCCCAGCGCATCCAGCTGCCGATTAAGATTCTGATCGCGCGAACTCACCCGCGCATACCCGTACACCGTCGCCATCTCATCCCCGCTTTCTTGTAAACCTGCCAAAAGGGACAGGTTTATTTTGGTAGGTTTTACCTCTCAAATAGCAGGTAAGCGGGCGGCCGAGCAGACGGCAAGGTAGCCACTATTCAAATGCGGAGGGCGGCCCCGAAAGACCGCCCTCCGCTCTCTCGCCACGAGTCGGGATTTAGCTAATGGATAAGCTTAAAGTCCAAGTGTCCACGCGTGGTATTGACGCGCGAGACCTCGATAATCACGCGCTGGCCCAGTTCATAGCGAGTCCCCGTGTCGGCGCCCGTCAGCGTAAGCGCGTCCTCGTCGAACTCGAACCACTCGTTGCCCAGGCTCTTAATTGAAACCAGGCCCTCGACCTGTGTTAGGTCCAAGCGCACAAAGAGGCCCATGCTGCTAACCCACGAGACGGTTCCGGCATAGCGCTCACCCAGACGGTCCTCATAGTACTGGGCAATCTTGATCTTTTGCGTCGCATGGCTGGCGGCATCTGCCGCGCGCTCGGCATCGCTACATGCGCGGCAGATCTGCGGCAGAATGCGCGGCAGCGACTCGCGCCCCTTGCCGATCAGCCGCGGCGTACGGACCAAGGCGTCCTTGCCGCCGAGCTGCTCATAGGCCAACTGCAGTTTGAGCACGCGGTGCACCACCAGATCGGGGTAGCGACGGATGGGACTCGTAAAGTGACAGTAGCACGGCGCGGCGAGCGCAAAGTGGCCCTCGTTGCGCGGCTTGTACAGCGCGCGCTGCATGCTGCGCAGAAGCAGCGTGTTGACGAGCGGTGCGTTGGCCGTACCGGCGGCAGCATCAACTGCAGCCTGCAGCTCATCGGGGCTCCCCAGGGCAATACCGGCAGCACGGCGATCGTCGATGATGCCTAGCTGCGCCAGCGCAACGGCGGCACCGTGCAGGCTATCGGGGCTCGGATCCTCATGCACACGATAGCAGGCCTCGATATCACGGTCTGCCAGCCACTCTGCAACGCACTCGTTGGCGAGCAGCATGGCTTCCTCGATAAGCGACGTGGCACACGAACGCTCACGCGCCACAATCTGCACGGGCACTCCGCCCTCATCCAATAGAGCGCGAATCTCGGCTGTGTCAAAATCGACTGAGCCGCGGGCGCGACGAATACGACGGCGAAGTTCGGCGAGTTCGTTAGCGGCAACAAGGAAATCGCCGAGGTCGATGTTGTAGCCGCGGGCGGCCTCCTCGCACGCAAGACCGCGCTCAAGCGCTTCCTCGCGCGAGGTCTCGGCAGCCGCAACATCCTCGGCTGCACCCTCCAGCACCGAATACTCAACCGCGCCGGCACGCACCAGCAGCGCCTCGGCGCCGTCATAGTCCATACGCACACGCGAGCGAATCACGCTGGGGTACGGATCGTAATGCCGCACGCGACCCTGTGCATCGAGCTCAATGTCAACGGTAAACGCAAGACGGTCCTCGTCAGGGCGAAGCGAGCACAGGTCACAGGACAGGCGTTCGGGCAGCATGGGAAGCACGCGATCGGCCAGATACACCGATGTCGTACGATGGCGAGCCTCAAGATCGATATGCCCGTCCCAAGCCACATAGTGTGAAACGTCGGCGATATGCACACCCAGCTTGTAGCCACCCTCGGGCGTGCGCTCCAACGAAATGGCATCGTCAAAGTCGCGCGCGTCGACCGGGTCGATCGTGATGACAAAGCGGTCGCGCAGATCGCGGCGGAGCGGGTCCTTAAGCGCCGCGGACACATCGAGCGAAAGCCCCTCGGCCTCGTCCAGCGCGGCCTCGGGATAGCTATCGGTATAGCCGTAACGCGCCATCACATATTGAACGCCCAAATCGGGCGCGTCATCTCCGCCAATGCGGCGTTCGATCGTCACGGTACCCGATTCCAGGCGCGTCGGGTAGGTCAAAATGCGCGCGACAACGGCATCACCCGGGTGGACACCCAGACGATCCGCCGAGGTATCCTCGGGCAGAATGAAGAAGTCGGCCTTCAGACGCGAATCGAGCGGCTCGATCACACCGAGCGGACCGGCGGTCTGGTACGTGCCCACCACGCTTATGGCTGCACGCTCAACCACGCTTTCGATCACGGCGCGCCGCTCACCGTGCGGGCTGTTCTTAATGCTCACGGCAACGGTATCGCCATCCATGATCTCGCGCTTACCGCGGCCCATGACCTTGTAGTCGCCGTTTTCGGTTACAACGTAGGCGCTATGCTCATGGAGCTGCACGCGCCCGGTCAGGCTCGGACGGCGTTCGCTGCGCACCGGCCCGCGCTGATTGCGAGCTCCACGCTTATGCTTGTTATTGCGCCCCATGGCGCCTCCTAACTATCGATTGCGAACTCCAAAGAGTCTACCCAAATGATTCGCTTTCCTGCCGTCCCCTAGGGATCAAAAAACGGGCCGCCCCATAAGAGACGACCCGTTGGAAGGGATGAATTCCAAGCATGCCTACACGCGCAGGTAGCGGCGCATGGCGATGGCAGAACCAAAGAGACCGATAATCACGCCGACCAGAATCAGCGCAGCATAGGTCACCAGGTAGTACTGCATCGGCAGGGCAAACGACATCCAGCCGATGCTCTCCTGCAGACGCGGGATCATCAGATTGCGCAGCAGCTCCAGAACGCCGATGGAAAGCAGCGAGCCCAAAATGGCCTGCAGCACGCCCTCGGTGATAAACGGGCCACGAATGAAGCCGTTGCTGGCGCCGACCAGACGCATAATCGCAATCTCACGACGACGCGCCGTGATGGACAGGCGAATCGTGTTGTTGATGAAGATGAATGCGATAAAGGTCAGAAGACCAACGAGCACCACGGCGGCGATGCGGATGTAGTTGGTCACCTGGAACAGGCGGCTCACTTCCTCCTGGCCGTACAGCACGCTCGCGTTGACGTCGCCGTCATCCGCGATCTTCTGGAAATCGGCATCCTTCTTGAGCTTCTTTGCCGTGCTCTCGACCTTGGACGGATCGTCCATCTCAATAGCGAAGGAAGCCGGCAGCGGGTTCTGGCCATCGAGCGCGCTCATGGTGGCGTCGGCGTTGCCCGACATCTTGCTCGTATACTCGGCCAGCGCGTCGTCCTTGTCCTTATAGGTCACGGACTTGACGTTATTCCACGTCTTAAGCTCGGCCTCAAAAGCCTGAACATCGGCCTGATCGGCGTCATCACTAATGAACGCGTTGATGACAACCTGATCCTCGACGGTGCCGATCACGGAGTTCAGCATCGCAGAGCCCATGATGAACAGGCCGATGATAAACAGCGAAAGGAAGATCGTGATGACGGCGCCGAGCGAGGTAGTCCAGTTACGGAAGAAGTGGCTGATTGCCTCTTTGAAGGAGTAGCCCACGTTAGTTGGTGCCATAGTTGCCGTAACCTCCCCTCTCCTGGTCGCGGATGACGTGGCCGCCCTCGAGGGCGATCACGCGACGGTGCATGCTATCGACCATCTCGCGGTCGTGCGTGGCGACGATCACGGTGGTGCCGGTGCGGTTAATACGCTCAAGCAGCTTCATGATGCCCAGCGAGATCGCCGGGTCGAGGTTGCCCGTGGGCTCGTCGCAGATCAGCAGCGGCGGACGGTTGACCATAGCACGGGCGACGGCAACGCGCTGCTGCTCGCCACCGGAAAGCTGGTCGGGCAGCGAGTCCATCTGATCGGCCAGACCGACCAGACGCAGCACCTCGGGCACCTGGCTGCGAATGACGCCCTTGGGCTTGCCGATGCACTGCAGGGCAAACGCCACGTTTTCGTAGGCGGTCTTTTGCGGCAGAAGCTTAAAGTCCTGGAACACGGCGCCAATCTGGCGGCGCAGGAACGGAACCTTACGGTTCTTGATCTTCATGAGGTCCTGACCGGCAACCAGGATGCGGCCGCTCGTCGGCTTGACGTCGCGGTTGAGCGTCGACAGCAGCGTGGTCTTACCCGAGCCGGAGTGACCGACCAGGAAGACGAACTCGCCCGGATAGATCTCGATGTTGATGTCGTCGAGTGCAGGCTTGTTAGGCTGTGCCGGATAGATCTTGGTGACATGCTCCATAAGGATGACGGGCTCGACACCGGCCTGCTTGGCCATCTTCTTGCGGCTGGCCTGCGGATCGATGGGCGCAAACACCGACGTAAAATCGGGGTTGTTGAGCGCGTTATCGAGGCTTGCGACCTCGGCTGCCTGATCGCTCTCGACCACCGGGGCAGCAGGCTGCGTGGGGTCGGGAATAGCGGCAAAGAGACCGGACTGCGCAGGCTGAGGAGCCGGCGTCGCAGGGGCCAAGGGGTCGGGAATGCCGGCCATGGTAGGCTGCGGCGTGGCGGCACCAGCCTGAGGCTGCTCCACGCGAGCGGTCACGGCCTGAACGGGCTCAAAACCCGCCGTGCCGGAAAGCGCGACATCGCTGGTTGGATTGTAGGCAAAGGGATCGGATGCCGGCTGTGCCTGATCTGCCGGCTGAGCGGGGGCCTGAGCAACAGGCTGGCCCTCTGAATCCGGAGTGGCGAAACGACTGCCCTGGACGCCTGCCTGCGTCTTGGGGGCATCATCGCCCGCACCGGAGGTACGGAAGTGGTTACCCACTGGTGCTCCTTATCGTCGTGCGTTTAAACTACATGAGCGCTTTGTATTTTAGCAGTATTAGCTTTGCTGCACATAAGAAGCATGGCGTGCTTAGGGATCCCGTCGGCCGGGCACAGGGTTACTCTCCAAATCGTCCTCGGACATGTCGGAGCCCCCGCTGCGCGCTTCGCGCGGCAGGGGCTCCTCCGTCCTGCGGAAAGATTTGGAGAGTAACCCTGTGCCCGGCCTGCGATAACTAAGGGGTCGCCGCGTTTATCTTGGGGTGCTGCATATACAACGCTGGAAGGGTCTGAATTGCGCTTTGTCGATATATGCCCTTTTCCCTGATGGGACCGTGCTTGAGGGGCGTCTTCATGAGTTGCGGTGAAATAGGGACTGTTGAGCCTTTAAGCTGGCAAAAGGGGGTGCGGACAGAAAGTTGGACCGCGGGGCGGTCCGGACTGGAGGTTCGCATGTACAGCAGGGAGAAGGTCGAGCTCTTCCTCCTGGCGACGGAGGACGGCATGGGGCCGACCGCCGCCGCGAAGGTCGCGGGGGTCTCGGTGGGCGCGGCCAAGAAGTGGGCGACGGGGCACCTCCCGCACAGCTACACCGGGGCGCGCTGTAGAAGCGGGGCGAGGAAACCGCCACGGAAGGAGGCCAGCTTGGGCCCCGACAAGTCGATCTACGCCCCGCCCGCGACCGGCCCGCTCGCCGGGCTCAACGAGGACCAGATAGAGAACCTGCTGCTCAGGGCGGTGTTGGCCGACC
>RPYR01000245.1 GCA_008671285.1 Collinsella aerofaciens
GACCGACACCGCCGGTCAGTTCGACGTTATCGCTCTGTGCGATGGCGGCGGCATCTCCGGTCAGTCCGGCGCTCTGCGCCTGGGCATCGCTCGCGCTCTTCTGAACGCTGGCGACTACCGTGCTGACCTCAAGAAGGCCGGTTTCCTTACGCGCGATGCTCGCGTGGTCGAGCGCAAGAAGTACGGCCTCAAGAAGGCCCGCCGCGCTCCCCAGTTCTCCAAGCGCTAAGGTTTTATCTCCTTTCGAGATACAATGTACAAGCGGGGCCTGCCGATTCCTCGGCGGGTCCCGCTTTTCTTTTTCGACTAGGGTGGGCGGTTGCATATCGCCTGCTAGGGAAGGAGCGATCCTATGCCCCAGAACATCTTCGGTACCGACGGCGTCCGTGGCGTCGCCAATGCCGACCTCTCGTGTGACCTCGCGTTTCGCCTGGGCCGCGCGGCGACCAAGTTTCTTGGTCCGGACATCTGCATCGGCCGTGACACGCGCCTTTCGGGCACCATGCTCGAGAGTGCTCTGACCGCCGGCATTATGGCCGAGGGCGGCCGCCCGCATTGCTGCGGCGTCATCCCCACGCCTGCCGTGGCACTGCTCACTGTTCAAAACGAGCTCGACGGCGGCATCGTCATCTCTGCTTCGCATAATCCGCCGGAGTTCAACGGCATCAAGTTCTTTAGCCGCAAGGGTATGAAGCTCCCCGATGCTGTCGAGGAAGAGATCAGCGCCTGGGTCATGTCCGAGGAAGCCATGGCTGCCGACACGCTGCCGACTGGCGCCGGCGTGGGCCACATCATCAAGATGAAGGACGCCCGCAAGGCATACGTCGACCACGCCATCGATACGCTTGATGGCCTGAGGCTCGACGGCCTGGTCGTTGCCGTCGACTGCGGTCACGGTGCTTCCTGCCAGACTACGCCCGCCGCGCTGCAGCGCCTGGGTGCCACGGTGCACGCTATCAACACCGATTACTGCGGCACTGACATTAACGTTGAGTGCGGCTCCACTCACCTTGAGCCCCTGCGCGAGCTCGTGCTGCGCACCCATGCTGACATCGGTCTGGCCCACGACGGCGACGCCGACCGCGTGCTCTTTGTGGACAGCGAGGGCAATGAGATCGACGGTGACTACATCCTGGCTATCTGCGGTTCTGACCTCGCCGCTCGCGGCAAGCTCGCCAACTCCGAGATCGTCTCGACCGTCATGTGCAACCTGGGCTTCTCCATCGCTATGAAGGAGCAGGGCTTCGAGATGGTCCAGACCGCCGTGGGCGACCGCTACGTTCTGGAGCGCATGCTCGCGGACGGCGCCGTCATCGGCGGCGAACAGTCCGGCCACATCATCTTCCTGGAGCACAATACCACCGGCGACGGCCTGGTGACGGCTCTGCAACTGCTGGCCGTGCTCAAGCGCACCGGTCGCACTCTCACCGATCTTGCCGGTATCATGAAGAAGTACCCGCAGGTACTCGTCAACGTGCATTCCGACAACAAGGCCGGTCTGGACGATTGCCAGCCCATCTGGGATGCCGTCGCTGCTGCCGAGAAGGAGCTTGACGGCCGCGGCCGCATTCTGGTGCGCCCGAGCGGCACCGAGCCGCTGGTCCGCGTGATGGCCGAGGCCGAGACGCACGAGCTGACCCAGCGCGTTGTCGACGACATCGTCGAGGTTGTCAAGCGCGAACTTCCCTAATGGTCAAAAACGGGTGCCAAGTGGTAAACTGTTAAGGTTATTTTGGTTGATCGGTATGTCCGAGGGGGAGCATGTTCACTAAAGTCCTAAGGTCTTTTGGTATGCGTGGTCGAGTCCTTACGTTGGATGCTCCCATCTCGGGTGACGTCATTCCGCTCTCCGAGGTAAACGACCAGACGTTTGCCACCGGCCTTTTGGGCCAGGGCGTGGCGATTCGGCCCACCGGAACGCGTGTGATTGCACCGGCTGATGCCAAGGTCGAGGCCATTTTTCCCACGGGACACGCCGTTGCGCTTAACACGGTCGATGGCTTGGACGTGCTCATCCACGTTGGTTTGGACACTGTTCAGCTCGAGGGCAAGCACTTTACCGTACATGCGCAAGTGGGTGACATCGTCCATAAGGGCGATGTACTCATTGAGTTCGATCGCGAGGCAATTGCTGCCGAGGGCTACGATGTGACGGTTCCCATCTTGGTGTGCAACTCCGTTGAGTTCTCGAGTATCAAGGGCTCCGTTGGCGTGCATGTCGAAGAGATGGACCAGCTCATCGTTGCTCGCGAGCGCTAGCAAGTGCACGTGGCCATTAGCCTACAATTCAAACACGTTTACGGAGGGCGCCCTTGAAAGAGGACGCCCTCCGTGGCAAGATGGGATTTGTCCGAGGCTAAACAGCTTCGGGTCACCGTGGACGGGCAGGGGCCTCGACGCGGCTAGACACGAGACACATACATTACGCGACCTCGCCCTGGTGGCCGCACACGTTGGTTGCGGCCGACGCGGGCCGCGGGCAAGTGCTTGTAAGGGAGCCTTGCCTCTCTTGTACGAGAAAGGACGCGTAATGAAGATCATTAAAGCTAAAGACTACGAGGATATGAGCCGCAAGGCCGCTAATATCATCTCGGCGCAGGTTATCCTCAAGCCCGACTGTGTGCTGGGCCTTGCCACCGGCTCCACCCCGATCGGTGCCTACAAGCAGCTCGCTGCTTGGTACGCGAAGGGCGACGTCGACTTTGCCGAGGTTAGCACCTACAACCTGGACGAGTATCGCGGCCTTTCGCACGACGATCCCCAGAGCTATCACTACTTCATGCGCGAGAACTTCTTCGATCACATCAACATCGACCTTAACAACACGCATGTGCCCGACGGTTCCAACCCCGACGCCGCCGCTGCCTGCTCTGAGTACGACAAGATTGTCGCCGACGCCGGTTACCCGGATCTGCAGCTGCTCGGCATTGGCAACAACGGCCACATCGGCTTCAACGAGCCCGATGACCACTTCTCCAAGGGCACGCACTGCGTCGACCTCACCGAGAGCACCATTCAGGCCAACAGCCGCCTGTTCGACAGCATCGACGATGTTCCCCGTCAGGCCTACACCATGGGTACCCAGACCATCATGTATGCCCGCATGATCCTGGTCGTCGCCAACGGCGAGGCCAAGGCTCAGGCCGTGCATGACATGTGCTATGGTCCGGTTACGCCCGAGTGCCCGGCTTCGATCCTGCAGCTGCACACCAACTGCGTTGTCGTTGCCGACGAGGCCGCCCTTTCGCTCTGCGAGTAGCGCGAATCCTGCAGCTCGACATAACCTTGCCTAAGGCCTCCGCTTTGCGGGGGCCTTTTTGCTATCCCTTTTCGCCCACTTGACCAAAATCTTGCCGCAAGCTTGACGAACGCCAGATGCCCAACAGCTTGATTCATTCCATACCAGATTCTATGCAAAAATGCCACTAGAAGGTCGTAGACGGTAGCGGGTGCTAGGCGAGTTGAATGACATGGCTGAACCTTGTTCATCTGCGTTACACTGCCGCTTAGATGGGACAAGCTGACAAGCTCATTTACCTGCTTAAAGACCGATTAGTCGGGGGATTAATAACAATCGGCCCTCGCTGTACAAAAACTTGCCGCTTGCGTACCAAAAGACAACCTAAAACACAAGGTCGCTCTATTCATAGCGCGGCTTGTATGGTCTTGCGGCTACAGTGTCCATACGGTCGAGTTGAGGAGCGGGCATGGTAAACGATTTGGGCGGTATAGACGAGCTCGAGCTGATGCCGCTGGGCGGAGGCTATATGGTGCGACGCGAACGCTTGATGAATGAGCTTATCGCCAAGGGCCGAAAGGCCGGCATCGTGGTTCTTTATGCGCCCGACGGGTTTGGGAAGACCTCGGTGCTGCTGCAGTACACCCATGAGGTAAAATGCGACCCGACGCGAGGCCCCGTGCGGATTATCGAGGCGGATCGCGCCATTGGGCGCGAGGTGTTTATGCAGCTCGAGGTGGTTACCGAAGAACTCAAAGACAAACCGCACTCCCTTATCGCGATTGATAATGTGCCAAACCTCGATCAGCACGATACCGAAGACCTCATCGACAGGATTCGCGGCCTGCGCGCTATGGGGGTAGGGGTCTTTATCTCCTGCCGTCCTTCAAATCGTCAGCTGATTCATGGGCTGGGCGATTCGGTTAAGATCAATGCGCAGATGCTTAAGGTGCATGCCTATGAGTATTCGGCGTGGGCATCGGCGTTTTCGATCAGCACATCGCTCGACTTTTATCAGCTCACGCAGGGCGTGCCCGAGCTCGTTTCGGCATTGCAGACGGGTCTGTATGGCCAAGGTGACGTAGCCGGTCTGCTCGAAAACGAGATTGTCAACGTGTATGGCGCGGCACTTGCCGATCTGGCTTCGCTCGACAATAATGCGCTGTTTTGCGTGGCATGTCTCATGGTTTTGATGGGCGAGGGCAATATCGCAGAACTCGAGGCTTGCGGGGTGAGGCTGTCGATGGTCGACCAGTCCTATTTTGTACGCGACTACCCGATCTTTGGCTTGGATCCCGCCGAGCGGAGTTTTACGTGTCTGGGCACGGAGGATAACGGACGCTTGCGCTTGCGTAAGTTGGTGGCCGAGGTTCGCCCCGAACTTGTTCCGAGGGCGGCCCGGATTTTGCTTAAGGCGGGCCGATGCGATGCGGCGATGGGCCTGGCGGACGCCTTTTTGGACCGTGAAGCGGTCCTTGAACTTGCTGGGCAGTATGGGGTCGATCTGGCTCTGACGGGGCACGGGGCCGATATCTGCCGAGCGGCGCTGGGCACGATCGATGCCGACGATCCGGCTCCAGAGCCAACGCCTGCCGAAGCGCTTGGCGTATATCTGGCAGCGGTCAGCGTGTCCAATACAAAGCTCGCTCGCTATATGGCATCGGTCATCGAGCGCGGGAGCGAACGGGCGGCCTGCGAAATAGACCCTGTTTCATGGAGGGTGGCCCAGACGCTGACGGCTGTTTGCTATGGGGACAACGGGCTTGGGCTTCCTACGAACCTGGCCGTGCCAGAAATCGAGACATCCCATACCGCACTCGATATGTTGTCTGCGCATATCGAGGTCAAACGCTGTCTGACCGAGCGGGGAAATGACGGCGGCGTTCTACAACAGCTCAAAACGAGCAAGGCCTACGACTGCGAGCTCGACATCGCGGGGATTGTTATACGGGCCGATAGCATGCTGGTGGAGCTCTTTGACGGGTCGTTTGCGGGAACCGACGAGCGCGACGACGAGATGACGGTGGTGCGGGAGGCGCTCGACGTACGTGGGCTTAAGGCGATGGCTATCTGGGTGCGCATGGTGTTGGCGGCACGGCGGCTCCTTTCCGGCTTGCCGGTAACCGACGACGCGGCGTTCAACGAGCTCGATCGTTTTGCCGTGCGCATGCGCGACAACCAGATTCAGCTGTTTGGGCTGTTGCTAGAAGGCTGGCAGTCGCTGGCAGAGGGACGGCCGGTTAATGCAAAGTTCCGTGCGGTCCAAGTGCTCAAACTTGCCGAGGAGTCGATTGCGTACATGCGCGATAACGCATTGCTGCTGGAGCGCGCGGCATATCTGCGTAACACCTCGATGGTTTCGGTGCGCGAGGAAGCGGAGTTGCTCGATATAAGCCAGACGCAGGTTGGTGGAGCGGAGGCCTGGATGGTGGCGCTGCATTTGGCCTGTGCGGGCCGAGACAGCGATCTTGCGGCCTGGATGTCCATGAATCGTGCGGGGATTCTAGAGCCATCGTATCGGCTCTTTGCGCGCCTTGCCATGCATTGTCTGGGCGAGCCGGCGGGCAGGATACGCAAGAAGCTTCCCGTGCGCGAGCTGTCGCGGTACTCGCTGCGCGACGATTTGGAAGGAGAGGGCGAGCGCCTGTTCCAGGCCGGCGAGGTTGAAGCCGTTGATACCATCGACCATATCGAGATTCGCATGTTTGGTGCGTTTCGCGCCGAGCGCGATGGGTTTCCCATCACGGACAAAATGTGGCGTCGCAAGAAGGCGGCGACGCTTGCCGAGCGGCTTGCGCTGGGCATGGATGCGCTCGTCGATCGTGAGACGCTGGCCATGGAGCTGTGGCCCCATGCCGAGTTCAATAGCGCCCGCAACAATCTGTACTCGACGATATCGCGCTTGCGGTCGGCTTTGGGACCGACGCCGGATGGCAAGTCGTGTGTGCTCATCCAAAATGAATGCATTGGGCTCAACGGCGACTACGTCAAGACCGATGTACGGCTGTTTGACCAGATAAGCCGCGAGGTATTGGGAAATCGCACGGGTGCGCGCGGGCCCCATTTGGTCGAGTTGTGCCTTAAGATTGAGCAACTTTATGCCGGACCGCTGTATGTTCCCAATGGCTGTAATCCCACCTACTTTTTGCGTATGCGACGCATTATGCAGTCAAAGTACATCGATTGCATGATTAAGGGAGCAAATGCCGCTCTAGAAGAAAACGATCTGCAGTCGGCGATTTGGCTGGCGGAGTCGGGGCTTCGGCAGGAAACGGCGCGTGAGGATATGGTGCGTTGCGCCATGCGCGTCTACAGCGCGGCGGGGCGGCGGCGCGATATCGTCGAGCTGTACAGCGGGCATATGCACCACCTGAGGGAGCAGGTCAATGGCGTGCCCGAGCCCGAGACGCGGCGCCTATACGAGCGCTTGGTGGAGGGGCGGCTCAATCGCGTGCTGGTCGAGCGATAAAAAACGGGCGCCCGAAGTACTTGGGCACCCGTAAGCTTGCTATGTGTTGGCTCGCCGGATTATTGGCTCTTAGACGAGCTTGATCTTCTCGATGTCCTTGCGCGAGGCCTCGCGATACAGTGAAAACTTGCGGCCGATGACCTGGACGACCTCGGCGTGGCAACGCTCAGCGAGCTCTTCGGCGGCCTCGCGGGCGGAAAGACTGGAGCCATCGAGCACGGAGCACTTAACGAGCTCGTGCTTCTCCAGGTAGGCGACCGTCTGCTCGACGGTGCCCTCGTTGACATCGGACTTGCCGATGATGATGGCGGGGTTGAGGTGATGGGCCATGCTGCGAAGCTGCTTGACCTGGGCTCCTGTCAGTGCCATGGGTTCTCGCTTTCTATGTATGGGGCGCCCCGCGACGGGGCCTTGATCTACGTGAGCTGTCCCACGATAGCGCAGGAACGGCGCGGTGTGGAGCGCGTTTGCCCAGTTCAAAAAGAATGCGGATGCCGAGTGAGTGGGCAGTGCGGGCTGCGAACAGGCTATGAGCTGGGCGCAGAGACCGGCTCCCATGCAATAAACGCCCAACGGACCTTGCGGACGTGGTCGAGCATGTAGCGTCCCTGCGGTACGCCCTTGGAGCCCGGCTCGCCGGCACGGGGATTCTCAATCATGTGTTGAGCGATGTAGTCGCGCAGGCGGTCGATCTTATCCTCGTTGCCATGCTCGAGCATACGGGAAAAATCTGCTACGCCCGCCTCAAGGCTATCGAAGGTGTCGCGACGGGGCGATTCAAAGTACGTAACCTGCGGCAGGGCACCCATCTGAATGAGGATATTAAAAGCATACACAAAGCCATTACTGCAGGTAACCGAGGCGCCGATGGCGTTCATCAGGTGCAGGTCATAGCGCGGGCTGGAGTTGGCGACCATCGTGACAGCACAACGCCGACGAGCAGTACGATCAAGCTTGGCAAGCGCACCTTTTAGATTGGTCGTCGTAACCGACCGACTGGCAAAGGCCACATCCACTGCTTTCGCGACCGGTCCAACCAAATCCCAATCATCATCCCAAGCAAGCTCAAGCGGCGTAATAAGATCCTCGAGCCCGTAATACTCAATGCCGGCATCAAGCGTGCCCAACATGGCAGGAGAGAAGTCGGCAGCAATCACGGAATGCCCAGCCTGAGCAAGCGGAATAGCAATCGACCCAGCCCCACACCCCATATCAAGCACCGACTCACCAGGCTTCAACGCCAACAGCTTTATAAAATCCCGAGCATAAGGGGCAGTCTCCAACGGCCGAAAATGCCGAGCCCGCTTATCCCATTCAAAAGAATCATCAGCCCGTCGCCGACCAGCTTGCAGGCGCATCCATTCGCCATTCCAATCCGCAGAAAGCAGCTCAGAGCGAGCATCCCCATCAACCACGGGCCAACCTCCTAGCAGCAAAAAAGCGACTCCTCCCAAAAGAAGAGCCGCAACCAGCATATATCAGAAAAGAACCGTTCCAACGCCAAACCGCCCTCACAACCAAGGCGGGCAGGAGCGAAGCGACTGCCATACGGGATAGAACCCAACTGAGGTCCCGTTGTGCGGGAGCCCCGGGGAGGGCAAATATATAAGGTCGATCGCGAGTTCCGCACGAGCCGGAGAGCACTTAATGTGCTCTCCGTGCGAGTCAGGACTGTCCGAGCAGGCGACCTTATATATTTGCCCTCCTCGGGACTCCTCGCCCGAACTCCTCAGCTAGTTCTTCAGCGAGTTCAGCGGCGCCGGGAAGCGTCCACCACGGTGGGCAAGCACGGTGCCGGCGTTGGGGTTCACCGGCATGATGGGCGCACGGCCGAACAGGCCGCCGTACTCGACGCAGTCGCCCACGCCCTTGCCAATGGCGGGAATCACGCGGACGGCCGTGGTCTTGTTGTTGATGACGCCGATGGCCATCTCGTCGGCGATGATGCCGGCGATGGTCTCGACCGGGGTGTCGCCGGGGATGGCGATCATGTCCAGGCCGACGGAGCACACACAGGTCATGGCCTCGAGCTTCTCGAGCGAAAGCGCGCCGGCCTCGACGGCGGCGATCATGCCGGCGTCCTCGGACACGGGGATGAAAGCGCCGGAGAGACCGCCCACGCTGGAGCTGGCCATGACGCCGCCCTTCTTGACGGCATCGTTGAGCATGGCGAGCGCGCAGGTCGTGCCGGGGCCACCGCAGGTGCCCACGCCGATGATCTCGAGGATGCGCGCGACGGAGTCGCCGATGGCAGGCGTGGGAGCCAGCGACAGGTCGACAATGCCCTTCTCGACACCCAGGCGATGGGCGGCCTCGCGGCTCATGAGCTCGCCGGCACGGGTGATCTTAAAGGCGGTCTGCTTGATCTTCTCGGCAACCTCCATCATCGAGGCGGAGTCGGGGAGCGTCTCCAAGGCAGCAGCCATAACGCCGGGGCCCGAGACGCCAACGTTGATGACGGCGTCGGCCTCGCCACCGCCGTGGACGGCGCCCGCCATAAACGGGGAGTCCTCGACCATGTTGGCAAAGCAGACAAACTTGGAGGCGCCAACGGAATCCTGGTCGGCCGTGAGCTTGGCGGCATCGATGATGGTCTGGGCGGCCATGAGCACGGCATCCATGTTGATACCGGCGCGCAGGCTGGCGACGTTGACGCTGGAGCAGACGCGGCTCGTGGTGGCGAGCGCCTGGGGGATGGACTGGATGACGCGGCGGTCGGCGTCGCCGATGCCCTTCTGGACGAGCGCGGAAAAGCCGCCCAGGTAGTCGATGCCGAGCGTCTCAGCCGCGCGGTCGAGGGCATGCGCGATGGGGGTGAGGTCCTCATCCTTGCAGCACGCGGCGATCTGCGCCACCGGGGTGACGGAAACGCGCTTGTTGACGATGGGGATACCGTACTCGCGCTCGAGGTTCTCGGCGGTCTCGACCAGATGCTCAGCCGTGTGCGTCACATGGTCGTAGATCTTCGTGCACATGCGGTCGAGGTTCTCGTCACCGCAACCCATGAGCGAAACACCCATGGTGATGGTCCTGATGTCGAGGTTCTGCTCCTCAACCATGCCGCGGGTTTCCGCGATTTCTGCGGGCGTGATCGCCATCCTTGCGCTCCTATCTGCCAAAACGAGCATAGTCTTATCTATTCTAACGTGCCGCACGTGCCAAGTGGCGCATGCGGCACGTTTTGGTGCTCGGTTGTTTCCGTTGTGTTACTGCCCAAAGACCTCTTCGGCGATGCGCGCGCTTTCGGCGGCGTCCTTGGCGTAGTAGTCAGCGCCGATCTGCTTGGCGTATTCGGGGGTGAGCACGGCGCCGCCTACGATGATCTTGACGCCCGGCACCTCGGCATGAAGCAGCTTGATGGTCTCCTCCATGGCGACGACCGTGGTGGTCATAAGCGCCGAGAGGCCGACGAGCTTAATGTCGCGTTCCTTGACGGTCTTGAGCACCTCCTGCGGGTCGACGTCGCGACCCAGATCAAAGACGGTGTAGCCGTAGTTATCGAGCAGCATCTTGACGATGTTCTTACCGATGTCGTGGATGTCGCCCTTGACGGTGGCCACGCAGATCTTGCCCTTATCGGCAATCTCGCCGGCGGGCATCAGCCGCTTAATGGTGTCAAAGCCCACGCGCGCGGCCTCGGCCGAGGCCATGAGCTGCGGCAAGAAGAACTTTCCCTGGTCAAAGAGGACGCCAACCTCGTCGAGGGCGGGGATAAAGTGGTTGTTGATGAGGTCCATGGCGTCGTGATCTGCCAGAAGACGCTCGGTCTCGGCTGCGATCTCGCCTTTGCGGCCCGAGACGACCATGTGGCGGATGGGATCGTCATCGGCGCTTGCGGTGGTGCTTGCGGCAGGTGCGGCATCGCTCGATACTGCTTGAGCTGCTGCCGGGTTAGCGGCGATCTTGTACGGATCGGTCCAGCCGGCGTAGCGCTCGATGTATCCGGTCGAGCCCTCGTCCTCAACGCTCAAGACGCGATAGCTGTAGACGGTATCCATAAAGCGCTTGGAACCTGGGTTCATGATGGGGGCGTCCAGGCCCGCGCCGAAGGCGGCAGCCAAAAAGACCGAGCCCAGCCGCGGGCGGGCGGGCAGACCAAAGCTGATGTTCGACACGCCGAGTGCGCAGTTGACGCCCAGGCGCTCCTGGCACAGGGACATGGCGCGCAGGATCTGCTCGGCCTGGCGCTGGTTGGTCGAGGCGGTCATGACCAGGCAGTCGATGAGGATGCGGTTCGGTCCGATGCCGTAACGGGCAGCCTCTGCCACGATGCGCTCGGCGATGGCGAAGCGAGCCTCGGCGGTATCGGGGATGCCGTCTTCGTCGAGCGTGAGGCCGACAACGTTGGTGCCGTAGTGGGCGACTAGGGGAAAGATCTCGTCCATGATTTGCCGTTTGCCATTGACCGAGTTGATGATGGGCTTGCCGGCGTAGCGGCGCACGGCTGCCTCGACGGCTGCGGGGTCGGTGGAGTCGATCTGCAGCGGCAGCAGCGTGGAGCCCTGGAGCTGCTCGGTCGCCTGCTGGATGATCTTGACCTCGTCGATCTCGGGCAGGCCTACGTTGACGTCCAGGATGTCGGCGCCCTGTTCCTGCTGGCTGATGCCCTGGCTCACGACGTAGTCTAGGTCGCCGTCGCGCAGGGCCTGTTGCAGGCGCTTTTTGCCGGTGGGATTGATGCGCTCGCCGATGACGGCGATCTTGTGGCCGTCGCAGGGGAGGTCCACGACCGTCTGGGCGCTCGTGACCGACATACTGGGCTTGCGGTGACGCGGGCTGGGCGTGTGATTGTCGATGAGGGTGCGAAGTGCCGCCATGTGCGTGGGCGTGGTGCCACAGCAGCCACCCACGACGCTCACGCCGTCCTCAATCATGCCGGCGACGGCCTCGGCGTATTCGGGTGCCTGGATGTCAAAGACGGTATTGCCGTCATCGTCCACGCGGGGCAGTCCCGCATTGGCCTGCACCATAACGGGCTTGTCGGTGACGGTGAGCATACGCGCGGCGAGTCCTCGGAGCTCGGCCGGGCCCTGGCTGCAGTTGATGCCCAGGACGTCGGCGCCGATGGCGTCGAGGGTGATGGCGGCGACCTCGGGGCTCGTTCCCAGGAAGGTGCGGCCGTCTTCCTCAAAGGTCATGGTGGCAAAGACGGGCAGGTCGGAGTTCTCGCGGCAGGCGAGGACCGCCGCCTTGATCTCGGCAAGGTCAGTCATGGTCTCGATAATAAAGAGGTCCACGCCCGCATCGATGCCGGCGCGCACTTCCTCGGCAAAGAGGTCATAGGCCTCGTC
>RPYR01000017.1 GCA_008671285.1 Collinsella aerofaciens
CTCGCGAGCTGCTCAAGCGGTACCAGCCGCTCGAGACACTTGCGACCGGCGGTTTTGGCTCCATCGAGATCTGCCGCGACACGCATCTGCGCCGCCGCGTCGCCATTAAGCGCATCCCCCTTATCAACGGTGCCGGCATGCCCGCCAGCGACATCATGGATGTCCTGCGCGAGGCGCACACTGCCGCTATGCTTCAACATCCCAACATCGTGCAGGTCATCGACTTTACGCACGACACAGCCTATGCCTACCTGGTTATGGAATATGTCGATGGCATGTCGCTGGCCGAGTTTTTGCATCGCGTGGACGGCCACTCACTTACCTTTGACGAGGCCGCGGCCATTGCCGATGCCCTGGGCCAGGCGCTCACCTTCGCCCACAGTAATGGCGTACTCCACCTGGACATTAAGCCCGCCAACGTGCTCATCGACCACTCGGGCAATGTAAAGCTCACCGACTTTGGCATGGCGCGACTGTCGTCCGCCGGTGGCTTTGGCGGTTCGCGCGGCGGCACCATCGGCTACATGCCGCCCGAGCAGCTCGATATCGAGACCGGCACGGTCGACGAACGCGCTGATGTCTTTGCCCTTGCCTGTGTGATCTACGAGGGCCTGTGCGGCAGCGCTCCCTTTATGGCGGCCACGCCCGCCGACTCGCTCGGCCGCATCATCGGCGGCGCCACCTATCCCAGCGAGCTGATACCACACTTTCCCCCGGGAGCCGAGGCCGCGCTCATGAGCGCGCTCTCCCCCATGCCGCAGGACCGCCCCAACAGCATCGAGGCATTTTGCGACCAGCTCCTTGCCAGTCTGGGCAGCGTGCGCGAAGGCCGTCGCAGCCTGGAGCAAATGGTTGGCGAGCTTTCGGATGACGAGCAGGAGCTCGACGATATCGAGCCGTCGCACTACGAGGACGACGCCATCGAGATCGACCCCGCACTCGGCTGGGCGGGCACGCGCTGGAGCCATGCGCGCGACTACACCATGCGCGCTATCTCGGCGCTAACGTGCGGTACCTTTAGCTTTTTGCTGATGCAAACGGCCGGGGTCGCGGCGCTTCCCGGCCTGGTCATTGCGGCCATCGCGATCGGAGCGGCGGCTGGCCTGGCCCCCCAGATCGGCTCGGCCATCTCGGCTGTGGGCTTTTTGGTACTCATGGCCAACACCACCATGCAGGCGCAGGGCATCCTGTCGATACTGCCCGTCGCGGTGATCTTTGCCGCCGCCATGTCCGGTTGGTGGATCGCTTGGGGTCGTACCGAGGCTGCCGCGAGCTCCGCGCTCACCTGTGCACTCGCGCTTGGCTGTCTGACCGGCAATACCTTCCTGGCAGCTGGGGTCGCCGCCGGCGTCGCTTCATTTTGGCTCGGCCCGGCAAGCGCCGCCGCGGCAACGGGCATGGGCGCGCTTTTTGCCCGTCTGGCCACGGTCGCGCTTTCAGCCGGAGGCGTGCTGGGGCTCGGTAACGTTGCCGCAGCGCTGGGAGATCCGCTCCTTTGGACTGCCTTTGTGCTGGTCGCGGCAACTGCCGCAGCATCATCCGCGCTGCTCAATGCCCATGCCAAGCGTGCCGACCAGGGCTCAAACCTTGCCGCAATCGCCGCCATCGCTGTCACCGGCATCGGCTGCGCAGCGGCGTCCTGTCTTGCACACCATATGGAAATTGCCAGCCTTGCAGCCGCGGTCGTCGCCAAGGCGGCGGTTGCGGGAACCCTATCCTCTATAATCGTTGGGATATGCCTATATTTGCTCGGATACCAAAGAACCTATACGGAGAGTGATCTTTCGTGAACTTCCTGAACATCTTCGAGGATCACGTGGCCGGCATCTTCGGTGCCACCCGTGCCCCGTTCTCCTTTAAGAAGCTTGCTAAGCAGGCCGCTCGCGACATGGAGGATCAGACTCTGGTGATTAACGGCGTCAACACGGCGCCGGCACTCTATACCATCCTTATCGCCGCCGACGACGATCCCATGCTCGCCCCGTTCTACCCCGAGCTTTCGCGCGAGGTCCGCGAGTTCGTGAAGGCGCAGGCCGAAAAGCGCCGCTATGTCTTTGTCGGCGAGCCCCTCGTGCGCTTTATGATCGATCCGCAGCTGCGCGCCGGCAAGTTCTCGGTCTTTGCCGAGAACGTCGATGCCCCCACGCTCGGCCGCCTGTACGAAGAAGAGCGCGCCTATCAAAACGGCCTGGGCCAGAACAACTCCGCGGCAAGCCGTGCCGCCAGCGCCCCGCGCGCCGGCCAGCAGCAGTTTGCTGCCCCGCAGCAGCAGCGCCCCGCCGCCATGCCCCAGCAGCAGCCGACGCCTCGCGCCGCCGCTCCCGACCCGCTTGCCGTGGCAGACCCCTTCGCGCCTAGCGTCCCCGACCCCGCCGCCGCACCCATCCCGGTGCCGCAGACCGTCTCGCGCGACGCGCTTGCCGGCATGGGCGGAGCCGCCGCGACCGGTGCCGCCGTGGGCCTAGGCGCCGCAGCCGGCATCGCCTCCAACATGGCGAGCACTCGCGCCCCGCAGCGCCCGCTCGCCCAGCTCGTCGACGTCGTGAGCGGCGAGAGCCATAGCATCACCTCCGCACAGGTGACCATCGGTCGCGAGCGCTCAGTTTCCGACATTGCCCTGCGCGACCCCAACGTGTCGCGCCGCCACGCCCAGCTCACCTTTACGGGCTCGGATTGGTCGATCGAGGACCTCAATTCCACCAACGGCACGCTCGTCAACAACCGCCGCATTACGCGCTGCCCGCTGCGCAACGGCGATCTGCTGACGTTTGGCCTGAGCACCTTTGAATTTAGGGGATAGTCGCTTATGAACATCGATATCGTCCTTTTTGCAGGCCGCATCGTCCTGGTCGCCCTGCTCTATATCTTCCTGTTCGCCGTCATGAAGACCGGCGTGGGACTTGTGCGCGGACAACGCCGCGACTCGGCCATTTGGACGATCGATGTGGACAAGGGTCCGCGCGGCATCCGCGGCATCCACGTAGACATGCTCGGCCCCGTCATCGTCGGCCGCTCGCCGTCTTCGGACATCTGCATCAACGAGCCGTTTGTCTCGGCCTCGCATGCGCGCTTTTCGCTGCAGGGCCCGGCACTCATCATCGAGGACCTCAACTCGCTTAACGGCACGCTCGTCAACGGCCGCCAGCTCGTGGAGCCCGCGACGCTGCGCGAGGGCGACGAAGTCCAGATTGGCGATGTGGTCATGAAGGTGAACCGTCGATGATCGACGAGGAGAACAAGTCCGCAACTATGACCGAGGCACCGGCCGCCGCCACAGCTGCGCCGGCCCACGCCGCTCCGGCGGGCTCCGCACCCGTGGAGCCCGAGGACACCGTGTTCTCCCTGCCTCTTTC
>RPYR01000011.1 GCA_008671285.1 Collinsella aerofaciens
ACCACACCCCCACCAAGCTCGAACAGGGCAACGTAGGCACCGGCACGGGCGCTAACGTGGGTAAGCTCATGGGGCCTGCCACCTGCATGACGGCCGGCCTTGGAGCTGCCGCCGTGGCACTCGGCCCCATCAAGGTGTCCGCCGTGGACTCGGTCAAAGCCAGCGCCAACGTTGTCGAGCCCATCACCGGCGAGTGGGTCGCCGGCATGCGCGCCGCAGCCGATAGCGACCAGATCGGCGACATGGAACTCGCAGCCTTTGCCGCCGCCGGATCCATGCAGATGCCGCTCGACCGCACCAACACCACCATCAGCTGCATCGTCACCAACGTGGAACTCACTAAGGCACAAGCCACCAAGGTCTCCCAGATGGCCGCAGACGCCTACGCACACGCCATCCGCCCCACACACACCACCAACGACGGCGACACCATCTACACCCTCGCCAGCGGCAAACTGGGCGCCCAGGCAAGCGCCGCCGTTCCCCTAGACCTGCTGGGCATGCTCGCCGTAAGGGCCCTGGAACCCGCCATCGTAAACGGCGCCAAACCCGCCAAAACCTCCCACGGAATCCCAGGTGCTGCGAAGTAATCTCACTCGACCGTCGGTCGGAGGCGGGCGGGCATTACGTTTGCTGCTCTACAGTCCTATGCAAGACGAAGGCCACATTAAGTGGCCTTCTTTGCATGCGGAACTCGCGACAAACGTAATGCCCGCCCGCCTCCGACCGACTACCAACTAATATTTTTTCAGCCCAGGCCCCTGTGTACCGCGCGTCGAAGATCTTCAAATTCAAATAACCTGACAATCGATTCTTATAGCAGAGGCCCCTTGGCCTTTAGTTTGATACAAGTTCCGCACGAGCCGGAAAGCACTTAATGTGCTTTCCGTGCGAGCAGGACTGTTCGCAGTAGCAAACTAAAGGCCAAGGGGCCCAGTCAACCTATCAGCAGCGATTACTCAGCAGCTAGTTGAATTTGAAGATCTTTGAGGCAAGACGGTATAGGCCGAGTGTGGTTTTGTCACCGGCACGACCGCGCAGATTGGTGAAGAACCCGACCACGCCGTAGCGGGCACGACGATACATGCGCTCGTCATAGGCCTTCAAATCATTCCACAGCGTCTTTAGGCGCTCGTCGGCGCAATCTTCCTCGGAAAGCTTGGTAAGCACCGAGCAGATCGCCATCATCATGGTGAAGTAGCCCATCATGTACGAACGCAGGCGCGACGACCCAACATCGCTGTACAAGTGGTACGACTCCATCATGATACGCGTAACACGGAACTGCTGGTCCAGACGCTTGACCATCGTTGCCTCGTTGACGCTCTGGCCCTCGCGACCGATAAAGTAGCGGTAGAGGTCGATGTCGGCGTAGTACATGGTCTTGCAACGCGGCAGCGGCACGTAGGCGTAGATGTTGTCCACATAGAACGTGTGCGGCGGCATGGGAAGGTTGGACTCGCGCAGCACATCCGTGCGATAGCACAGGCTGTGCATGAGAAGGTTCTGGTCCAGGCGGAAATGAACGATCTGATCCCAGGAAAAGATCTTTTTGCGCGGCAGGGCAAATTTGTAGCCAATAGCGGTATGCGTGCCCTCGTAAACCTTCTCGTACACGTAGTTCGAGATAAACAGGTCAACGCGCTGGTCGCGCTCCTCAAAGCCACGCAGGATCGAAAGCATGGTCGAAAGGGCAGCGCCGTCAAGCCAGTCGTCCGAGTCGACAACCTTGTAGTAGGTGCCCTGCGCCTCGCGCAGACCCGAAAGGACGGCAATACCGTGACCGCCATTCTCCTGGTGCACCGCGCGGATGATTCCAGGATAACGTGCCTCCCACTCATCGGCCTTATCGGCCGTCTCGTCCTTGGAGCCGTCGTCCACCACGATAATCTCGATATCGGTAGCGTAATTGCTCCCCTCCAAGATGGAGGTGATGCAATGGTCCATGTCCTTGGCGGCGTTATACGAGGGAATACCGAATGTTATGACTTTATGCATGGCAGGCGATAATCTCATCCGAAAGATCGAGGGCAGAATTGGTCACGGCGTCCATATCGTAGTAACGATACTCGGCCAGACGACCCACCGGGTGGAAGTTCGTCAGGTTCTGGACGCGCTCAAGATAGCGCTCATAGAGCTCACGGTTCTCGGGCTCAAGAATGGCGTAGTACGGCGTCTCGCCCGAGCCGGGCGTATAGGCCTTGGAGTACTCCTTCATGATGGTGGTCTTGCCGGGCAGGACCTGACCGGTCATGTTCTTGAACTCGGTGATGCGCGTGTAGTCCTCGCTCGTGGTGTAGTTGACAGTGCCCACGGGCTGGAACTGGTCCATATCGAGCGTCTCGAACTTCATATCGAGCGTGCGGTACGGCAACGCACCCAAGTCGAGGTTGAACAGCTCGTCGAGTGGACCGGTGTAGACGATCTCGCCA
Organism: Collinsella aerofaciens; assembly: GCA_008671285.1. Next base: position 2,433 of record RPYR01000011.1, read on the forward strand.
CCATAGACCTTGCCGTCGATCTTGACGGTGGTGTCGTCGATTTCAAAGAGGTCACGGGCGTCCACGTCGCAGAACACGTCGATCAGGTCGTGGTCGAGCATGTGCTCAAAGAGCGCCGTGTAGCCCTCCTGCGGCATGCCCTGGAAGGGAGCTTGCGGGAAGTAGCGGTCATCATCGCCCACAAAGACGGGAACGCGGCCGGTGATCGAGGGGTCGATCTGATCGGGCGTCTGGCCCCACTGCTTCATGGTGTAATGTAAAAAGACGTTCTCGTAGACGTAATCGGCGACCTCGGCAAGATCCGGGTCGTTCTTCTTACGCAGCTCCATAATGGGCACCTTGACATCCTTGCCAAAGGTCTCCACGAGCTTCTGATACAGCTCCTCGCCGCGCTCGTCACCAAAGGCGAGCTTGAGACTCGCATGGTTGAAGGGCACGGGCATAAGGGTACCGTTGATGTTGGCGAGCACCTTGTGCTGATAATCCGTCCACTTGGTAAAGCGCGACAGGAAATTGTGCACGCGCTCGTTAAAGGTGTGATAGATATGCGGACCGTACTCGTGAATCAGGATTCCGGCCTCGTCAGTGCAGTCATAGGCATTGCCCGCAATGTGGCTACGGCGCTCCAAAACGGCAACACGATAGCCGATGGTCTCGGCAAGACGGCGGGCGCAAACGGCACCGGCATATCCAGCACCGACGACAATCATGTCGTACGCGCCGGCGTTAAAGCCTTCAGGCAGGCCTGAGGTAATCTGCATCGATACTCCTTGTCAAAAGCCACGGGCTCGTTAGCTGGGCTTTTCTCGAACATTCTTCGAGACATATTTATCAGAGCGATTATAGCGCTAATGCGTC
>RPYR01000082.1 GCA_008671285.1 Collinsella aerofaciens
CACGAAGAGCACATTAAGTGCTCTTCGGCTCGTGCGGAACTCGCGCCAAACATAACCAAGACCCACCGGGCACCCTACTCAGCTAAATCCCTTTCAGCCCAGGCCCCTGTGTACCGCGCGTCTAAGATCTTCAAATTCTGGCAGCCTGACAATCGATTCTTATAGCAGAGGCCCCTTGGCCTTTAGTTTGATACAAGTTCCGCACGAGCCGGAAAGCACTTAATGTGCTTTCCGTGCGAGCAGGACTGTTCGCAGTAGCAATCTAAAGGCCAAGGGGCCCAGTCAACCTATCAGCAGCGATTACTCAGCAGCTAGTTGAATTTGAAGATCTTTGAGGCAAGACGGTATAGGCCGAGTGTGGTTTTGTCTCCGGCCCGACCACGCAGGTTGGTGAAGAAGCCGACCACACCGTAGCGTGCACGACGATACATACGCTCGTCATAGGCTTTCAGATCACTCCACAACGTCTTCAGGCGCTCATCGGCACAATCCTCGTCGGAAAGCTTAGTAAGCACCGAGCAGATTGCCATCATCATGGTGAAATAGCCCATCATGTACGAGCGCAGACGCGATGACTCGACATCGCCGTACAGATGGAACGACTCCATCATGATGCGCGTCACGCGGAACTGCTGGTCCAGACGCTTGACCATCGTGGCCTCGTTGACGCTTTGGCCCTCACGGCCGATAAAGTAGCGATAGAGGTCAATGTCGGCGTAGTACATGGTCTTACAACGCGGCAGCGGCACGTAGGCGTAGATGTTGTCTACGTAGAACGTGTGCGGCGGCATGGGCAGATTGGACGCGCGCAGCACATCCGTGCGATAGCACAGGCTGTGCATAAGCAGATTCTGGTCCAGACGGAAATGACCAATCTGGTCCCAGGTAAAAATCTTTTTTCGCGGCAGGGCAAACTTGTAGCCAATAGCGGTATGCGTGCCCTCGTAAACCTTCTCGTACACATAGTTCGAGATAAAGAGGTCGACGCGCTGGTCGCGCTCCTCAAAACCGCGCAGGATCGAAAGCATAGTCGATAGGGCTGCGCCATCGAGCCAGTCGTCCGAGTCGACGACCTTGTAGTAGGTACCCTGCGCCTCGCGCAAGCCCGAGAGGACGGCAATGCCGTGGCCGCCGTTCTCCTGATGCACCGCGCGGATGATGCCGGGATAACGTGTCTCCCACTCGTCGGCCTTGGCTGCCGTCTCGTCCTTGGAACCGTCATCGACGATGATGATCTCGATATCGGTGGCGTAATTGCTCCCCTCCAGAATGGAGGTGATGCAATGGTCCATGTCCTTGGCAGCGTTATACGAGGGAATACCGAATGATATGACTTTATGCATGGCAGGCGATAATCTCATCCGAAAGATCGAGGGCGGAGTTGGTCACGGCATCCATATCGTAGTAACGATACTCGGCCAGGCGACCCACCGGGTGGAAGTTCGTCAGGTTCTGGACACGCTCAAGATAGCGCTCGTAGAGCTCGCGGTTCTCGGGCTCCAGAATGGCGTAATAGGGCGTCTCGCCCGAGCCAGGCGTATAGGCCTTGGAATACTCCTTCATGATGGTGGTCTTGCCGGGCAGGACCTGACCAGTCATGTTCTTGAACTCGGTGATGCGCGTGTAATCCTCGCTCGTGGTGTAGTTGACGGTGCCCACGGGCTGGAACTGGTCCATATCGAGCGTCTCGAACTTCATGTCGAGCGTACGGTACGGCAGAGCGCCCAGGTCGAGGTTGAACAGCTCGTCAAGCGGACCGGTGTAGACGATCTCGCCGCCATAAACCTTACCGTCGATCTTGACGGTGGTCTCGTCGATCTCGAAGAGGTCGCGGGCGTCCACGTCGCAGAACACATCAATCAGATCGTGGTCGAGCATGTGCTCGAACAGCGCGGTATAGCCGTCCTGCGGCATGCCCTGGAAGGGAGCCTGCGGGAAGTAGCGGTCATCGTCGCCCACAAAGACGGGAACGCGGAAGGTGCTCGCGGGATCGATCTGGTCGGGTGTCTGACCCCACTGCTTCATGGTGTAATGCAAAAAGACGTTCTCGTAGACGTAATCGGCAACCTCGGCAAGATCCGGGTCGTTCTTCTTGCGCAGCTCCATGATGGGCACCTTGACGTCCTTGCCAAAGGTCTCCACGAGCTTCTGATACAGCTCCTCGCCGCGCTCATCGCCAAAGGCGAGCTTGAGGCTCGCGTGGTTAAAGGGCACGGGCATGAGGGTGCCGTTGATGTTGGCAAGCACCTTGTGCTGGTAGTCCGTCCACTTGGTAAAGCGCGACAGGAAATTGTGGACGCGCTCATTAAAGGTATGGTAGATGTGCGGACCATACTCGTGGACCAGGATTCCGGCCTCATCAGCGCAGTCGTAGGCGTTACCCGCAATGTGGCTACGGCGCTCCAGAACGGCAACGCGATAGCCGATGGTCTCGGCGAGACGGCGGGCACAAACGGCACCGGCATAACCGGCACCGACGACAATCATGTCGTATGCGCCGGCGTTAAAGCCTTCAGGCAGGCCTGAGGTAATCTGCATCGATACTCCTTGTCAAAAGCCACGGGCTCGTTAGCTGGGCTTTTCTCGAACATTCTTCGAGACATATTTATCAGAGCGATTATAGCGCTAATGCGTC
>RPYR01000151.1 GCA_008671285.1 Collinsella aerofaciens
CCCTCGCTCAGCTCCCCCCTCTGACCAACGACCAGACCTACCCCGTGCGCGCCGCCAACCCGGTGTCCCTCACCAACAGCCCCGCCCCGCTCCCGCTCGACCGCGACGTTCTCTATTCCATCCCGGCCAAGCACCCCAAGCGCGCCAAGGCATATTGGTTCATCAACGTGAACGTTACCGACGAACCCTATACGCACGAGTATTCCGTCGAGACCTTTGGCACGGACTTTTTGTTCCGCGTGCGCCTGGACCTGGGCTTTAAGGTCAACCAGCGCGTTAATGCCTACCTGCGTCAGATCGTCGGCGACCTGATGGCATCGGGCGAGCTGCCGCCGCAACATCACACCTACTCCATCTACGAGACCCGCGGCAACGTGGGTGACTTCCGCTTTTGCATGCTGCGCAAGATGCTTGCCCCCGAAACGGACATCAACCGCAACGACCACCGCGTGATGGCCATCAAGTATGCCGTCCGCCGCGCCTGCGGAAGCCCGGCGCGCTGGTACGGTCTTGAGAACTCGGCCATCATCATCGAGTACGTGCCGCTGTTTGCCCGCATGCGCCCGGCCGTTAAGCTCGTACGCACCCAGGTGCCGCTCGAGGTTCAGATCGAAGAGGCCGAGGAAATGGAAGTCGATATCTTCTCGGACGACCTGGTCAACGGCAACGAAGCCGGTAGGAACATGAACGTCGACCCCACCGAGTTGCTCGAGAGCGTCGCCGATACGCCCGAACAGCAACTGCTCGACGGCCTCGAGAGCGAACAACTCAACGACGCCAACTTCTAGCGACGTCACAAATCAACGACAGCGGCCCTGCACCTCACGAGAGACACAGGGCCGCTTTTGTCTACGTTTTTGGCCAGGTAAAACACCTTTGAGGCTTTACCTGGGCGTAATCGTAGACTGCTATTCGGCATTTCCGGGGCTAGACAACCGCCTGGCCCCAATCGGTGATATAACCCTAGCCCACATTGAAATGCCATCGAAAAAGAAGCAGGCTATAGAGACTGGTCTCTCACCCACTCGATGAGTTCGGGGATCGCATAAGCGTATTGCCAGGTAAAGTTATGAGTGTTTCCACCCTGGACCGTCTTGTCGGTGCTATCGAGAGTTCCCTTCTCTACATGAAGGAAAACGACATGAGCCCCATCGGTCACCGCTTGTTTACAGGCCGAGGAGCAGACATCCGAGAGCTCGACCATAAGCTCATCGAGCGTCTTCTGGCTGCTAGCCGCCTTGGCTCCTTCCTGGTTACCCGAAGGGTTTTTCTCTCCCGTTGCGTCGTAATCAACCCACAGGCCACTCGTATGTCCTTCGCCGTCATAGTTATAGGCGCAATTCAGCTGCTTCTCAACATAAGGAATTCCGATACTCGCGACACCCTTCTCGGGATCCGTCATGCCGCCATAGGAATTGGAATCGTCTTCAGAAACGAATATCACCATGGGCGTCTTGGCAATCGGAGTCATGTTGCCTTGCCCGGCAACGAGCATGAGCGCTGCAAAGGAATTGTCATCGGGATGCTTGGAGGCATATTCGATGAGGGCCATGCACCCGGCAGATTCGCCCGTCCCGTAAATGCGATCCGGATCGATTGAGTAACCCTGGTCGATCAGGTCCTCGATTACATGCAGGCAAGTCTCGATATCGCAACAAGTTCCAGCGATCGTCAGCACAAATTGTGACCCATCAGCCCAGGCAAGGGCTCCCAGACCTTGACGAAGATTCACCCTCACATCGCAGGTGGTTACCCCCGCATCCGGCAGGAAGAGCGTGATGGGGTATTTCTTTGCCTTGTCGTAGTCGTCAGGCTGTGCCAAGGCAAACGAAGCATGGAATCCAGTTTTGGGGTCATCGTAGGTCCCTGCAACAAACTTGTCTGCCTCGGAGTTGAGAACAGTCGAAGCCACGAGATATCGGGAGGATGTCTCGTCGCCTGTAAGCTTTTTACCTGCAGAATCCTTGAGATCCTTTATTTGGGCGGTTTTGACGCAACCGCTATCAAGGGATACGGGACCGTTTGAGCCTACGCACCCACGCGTCATCTGAAACATCAACGTCTGTGCGCCCGCATCTGCTGGATCGAGCTCGACGATGACGTACGTTCCCTTGCTTTTGCCCCCTTCATCACTCAGCTCGGCTTTGTCGTTTACATAGGCAGTGACAATCGAGCGTCCCAAAACCGAGAAAGATCCCAGCCCCTTTTCCTGAGCCTGTTGACCGATGCCGCCATGCCCGGGATCAACCGAAGACGCATCGACATCCACGTCGTATTCAATCGCCACGCCGACAATCTTCTCTCCGATTGCATATGTTTTCGCAAGTGCAGAAACAGAGATAACGTGCTCGTAGAATTCGCTAACGTCGCTATCCGTGCCACCCGATTTGCCGTCGCTATCAACCTTCAGTGCATCATCCTTGCCGGCAGCCACGCTTCCCGCGCCGCTTTCGCTTCCAGACGCGCAGCCAACAAGCATAGAGGCGGTGCCCGCCAGCATTGTGGCCCCACCGGCCGTTAAAAAGCTTCGCCGACTCATTTCGAAAGCCATTTTTATTGCCCCGTTCCCCAGCCCGCTTCTGACTGGATTTTCAGCATTTCTAATCAGAAATTAACGAAACGGAGTCCGTGCCTTCGAAGCGCTAAAACAGGGAATCCGTTGATGCCAGATGCCCGGCGCGCCGCTCGGAAGTAAAACTAAAGGAATTTTATATAATCTAAATGAGCCAATCGATTCGCTTTTGAACGGCTATTATTCCAAAGATGAATTGAAACTACCGTTTGTTTAATATATTTTGACAAAGTCATCGGCATCATGTTTGCCTTCAACTTCTGATCTACCAAGCGGCCCTGCGCCTCACGAGAGACGCAGGGCCGCTTTGCATTGCAGTAAAGCTAACGGCTACGAACGGCGCGGCTCGGGAACCACGAGCCTATCGGGGCTCGCGCCCTCGGCATCCATCAGGCTCACGTAGCGAATCGACGGATCCCCATACATCGCGTAGTAATAATTGCCCGTGCGCGCGCTAAAGCATCCGGTGTAGATAGTCTTC
>RPYR01000043.1 GCA_008671285.1 Collinsella aerofaciens
ACACTCACCCCTATGTTTCCGCCCCCGTCATTGGCGTTACCCTCGCCCTCGAGGAGGAGCGCGCCAACGGTGCTCCGATTGACGATGTCGCCATTCAGGGCGTCAAGGTCGGTATGATGGGCCCGCTCGCCGGCGTCGGCGACCCCGCCTTCTGGTTCACCCTTCGCCCGATTCTGGGCGCACTGGGCGCTTCCCTGGCCCTGTCCGGCAGCATCGCCGGTCCGCTGCTGTTCTTCTTCGCGTGGAACATCATCCGTTACGCCTTCCTGTGGTACACGCAGGAGTTTGGCTACAAGGTCGGCTCCTCCATCGCCAAGGACCTCTCCGGCGGTCTGATGGGCAAGGTCACCGAGGGTGCTTCCATCCTGGGTATGTTCATCATCGGCGCCCTGGTCGAGCGCTGGGTGTCCATCTCCTTCACCCCGGTCGTCTCCAGGGTCACGCAGTCTGCTGGCGCCTTTATCGACTGGGCTAGCCTGCCCTCCGGTTCCGAGGGTATCAAGGAAGCGCTGACGATGTATAACTCCATCGGTGCTAACGCCCTTGATCAGGTGAAGGTCACCACGCTTCAGGCCAACCTCGATCAGCTCATCCCCGGCCTTGCCGCCGTGTGCCTGACCCTGCTGGTCTGCAAGCTCCTCAAGAAGAAGGTCAGCCCGATCGTCATCATCCTGGCTCTCTTCGCCATCGGCATCATCGGTCGCGTCTGCGGCTTCATGTAAGCACGTTTCGGCTTAAGACCGAGAATTGCTAGGCAAGGGCTTTTGAGCCATTGAAACGGACCGCACCCGGTGGGTACACTGGATGCGGTCCGATTGTTTTATTTGGAGGGCGAGGCGCGCATGGCGCAATCTCAGAACAGCACGGTCGATCTGGCAACGCCGGCAACCTGCCTGATGGGGCTTACCAGCCACGGCAACGTGATGGTGGGCAATAAGGCGTTCGAGTATTACAACGAGCGCAATCCCGAGGATTATATTCAAATCCCGTGGGATGAGGTCGACTATATTGCCGCCGAGGTTTTGCGCGGCACCAAGAAGATTACGCGTTTTGCCATCTTCACCAAGGACAACGGTCACTTTACGTTTTCGACGCGCGACGACAAAGAGACGCTTCGTGCTGTCCGCAAGTACGTCGACGAGGATAAGCTCGTGCGTTCGCCCGACTTTATCGATGTGACGGCCAAGGGCGCCAAGAGCATCCCCTCCGTTATCAAAAACCTCTTCCACAAAGGTAACTAGTCATTAAAGAGCGCCCCCCAAAGTGGGACGCAGTTTCCCATGGGGCTCGATTGGGAAAGTGCATCCCAGTTCGAGCGCCGATTCCGGGATGTAGTTTCCGGAACGGGGTCGTTTGGGAAACCGTGTCCCGTTTCGAGCCGAAATTCTGGGACACAGTTTCCAGCGAGGTCCCATTGGGAAAGTTTGACCCAGAATTTGCCTGGATAGTGGGACACACTTTCCGGAGGGCTGTTCCACCGCAACTTCGAAGAGTGGCTATACGCTGTATTACAACGGCGTAAATCTGCTACACTAGTACAACATGCCTCCGTAGCTCAGGGGATAGAGCACCGCTCTCCTAAAGCGGGTGTCGACGGTTCGAATCCGCCCGGGGGCACCAGAAGATTATGACGGCGTCGCGAGAGCGGCGCCGTTTCTGGTTTGTGGGGGCCGTCGGCGGATTCGAGCCGTCGACACCCGCGTCACCAATTTCCCGCGGGGGGAGTTTTCGAATCCGCCCGGGGGCACCAGAGGAATATCGAGCCCGGTACCGCTATGGTGCCGGGCTCTTCTGGTTCATGTCATGTCAAAAACGAAGCGCCCGCTTGCTGGGGGAGCAAGCGGGCGCCTGTGAGCGAATATGTTTGCGGCGAGAGCCGTGATGAGCGGTGGGGTGGCGACTAGTTGGTCGTACCGGAATCGTCGCCCGTGCCCGAGCCCGAGCCAGAGCCCGAGCCAGAAAGTGCGACCGTCAGCGTGATCGTGCTGTCGGTGGACTGCTTGCCGGTGGGGGAGACGCCCGTAACGGTGGCATCCTCGTTACCGCTTACGGGATTGCCGTTCTGGTCACAGAAGCCGATGTTATAGAAACCGGCGTTGTTGAGCGCGGTAACGGCGGCGGAAATGCTCTTGCCGTACAGGTTGCCCGGGACGGTGGCCTTGCCGGACTTCTTGGCAATGACGACGGTAATCGTGGCGCCGGGCTTCTGCTTGCCGCTGGGGTTCCAGCTGATCACGGTGCCCTCGGTAACCGAGTCGTTCTCCTGGTAGCTCACGTCGACGCCAAAGCCTGCCATATCGAGGGCGTTGCGCGCCTGGGCCTCGGTCATGTCGGTCAGGTCGGGGACGGACGTGGTATCCGGGCCGCTCGAGACCTTGTACGAGATGGTCGTGCCTTTCGCGACTTCCTTACCGGCTTCGGTGCCCTGCTCAAAGACCTGGCCCTCATCGGCCTCGTTGGCCTCCTCGGAGGCGTTGCCCTTCAGGCCAACGCTTGCCAGCGCGGCCTCGGCCTGGTCCTTGGTCAGGCCGACAAGCAGGGGAACCTCAACCTTCTCGGAGGGCTTGGGACCCTTGGAGATTACCAGGTTCACCTTGGTGCCCTTGGCCTTCTTGGTGTTGCCGTTGGGCGTCTGCTCGGCGACCTTGCCCTCGTCGACATCGTCGTTGTAGCTTTGGTCGATGGTGCCGACCTCGAGGCCGGCTTCCTTGATCAGCTCGACGGCAGTCTGCTGGTCCTTGCCCAGCACATCGGGCACGGTGACCTGCTCGCCGCCAAAGAGTCCTGTGGCAAAGGCCACCACGATGCCGATGACGGCAACGGCTGCCACCACGGCGGCGATGATCTTGTTCTTGTTGGATTTGGGCTTTTCGACCTCGTAGGAGCCGGTGGAGCCCGAAACCGAGCTACGGGCGGTATTCTGGCCGCTCACGCCCGAGACGGGGCGCACCATGGCGCGCGTCTGATCGGAAAGCTCGCGAGTCTTGGTGGCGCCCAGCTCGCCGGGGGCACCGATGATGCGCGTGGGCTCCGAGACGTTGACGGCACGGCCCGACAGGTAGCTGTTGAGCACCTGACGCAGCTCGTCGGCGGTCTGGAAGCGGTTTGCGGGGTCCTTCTCCATGCACTTGAGGATGATGCGCTCAAGGTCGGCGTCGACACCGGAGTTGATCTGGCTCGGCGGAATAGGCAGCTCGTTGACCTGCTTGAGTGCGACCGAGATAGCGTCGTCACCGTCAAAGGGCACGCGGCCGGTGGCGCATTCATACATCACGACGCCCAGCGAGTAGATATCCGAGGTGGGGCCGAGGTCCTGACCACGGGTCTGCTCGGGGCTGACGTAGTGGGCGGTTCCCAGCACGTTGTTGTCTTGCGTGAGGTGGCTGTTCTTGGCGCGCGCGATGCCAAAGTCCATCACCTTGATGTTGCCGTCGGGCAGCACCATGATGTTCTGCGGCTTAATGTCGCGGTGGATGATCTCGTGCTTGTGGGCGACCGAAAGCGCGGAGCTGATCTGCGAGCCGATCTGGGCGACCTTCTTGGGGTCGAGGGCGCCGTGGCTCTTGATGCCGCTCTTAAGGTCGGTACCGCGCAGGTACTCCATGACGATGTAATAGGTGTCGCCGTCCTTGCCCCAATCGTAGACGCCCACGATATAAGGGGAGGAGAGACCGGCTGCTGCCTGGGCCTCCTGCTTAAAGCGTGCGGCGAAGGTTGCGTCGCCAGCATACTGCGGCAGCATGATCTTGACGGCTACCGTGCGGTCGAGGACCTGGTCCTGTGCACGGTAGACGGTCGCCATGCCGCCTGTCCCCACCTTATCCTTGAGGAGGTATCTTCCCCCGAGGACCCTCTGTTCCATTCCTGCTCCTAACATAACTATTCGCTCAACGATGTTTGTAGTACCTACGATGTGGCCGCTGGGGCCGTGTGGCGCGTTGCCGCTAACTCTTCGGCCGCGGCGCGCCTCGGGTGTCCGATTCGATCATGGGCATCACGCTCCCTGTGCGGCAAGCGCCGCGGTCAGGACGATGCCGGCGATCTTGGCGGCCTCGACGTCATGCTTGTCGAAATCCTCCAAGGCCACCGAGATGGCGACCGTGGGTGAATCGTAAGGTGCAAAGCCAACGAACATCGAGTTGACGTTGGTGCCGCCAGTCTCGGCCGAGCCGGTCTTGCCGGCAACCTTGACGCCGGGGATTTGGGCATCGGTGCCGGTGCCGGACTGGACGACGGCAAGCATGGCCTGCTTGACCTGGTCGGCCGTGGCGGAGCTGACGGCCTGACCCAGCGAGCGGGACTGCGTGGTCTTGACCACGGTTCCGTCCGGGGCGAGTACCTGGGCTACAAAGTACGGGTCCATGACCACGCCGCTGTTAGCGATGGCGGCGGCAATCACGGCGTTTTGCATGACGGTGGTCTGCGGGCCGGGCGTGTGGTCCATGCCGACAGGCTGGCCGGCGCCGGCCCAGGCGGTCTCCCACTCGGTCATGAGCGACGGGTCGGCCATGATGGAGGCCGCGGAGGTCAGGTCCTGGCCGAGCTTTTGGCCGTAGCCAAAGGCGTTGGCAAACTGCACGAGCGTGTTTGCGCCAACTTCGTTTGCCACCTGGCCGAAGACGACGTTGGAGGACACGGCAAAGGCCTGCTGCAGGCTGATGGTGCCGTAGCTCTCGTTGGCAGAGTTGGTGACCGGTGCGTTGCCGATGTCCATGGAGCCGGGCGCCTGGTAGGTGCTGGTAAGGCTGGCGGTACCGGTCTCGAGTGCCGCGGAAAGCGTAACGACCTTAAACGTTGAGCCCGGCGTGTACAGCGCGTCCATGGCGCGATTGTACATGGAGCCGTCCTCGCCGCCGCCCGTCTGCAGCAGGGCATCGATGTTGGTGTTGTCGTAGGTGGGCGAGCTGGCACATGCGAGCACCGCGCCGGTACGCGGGTCGATGACCACTACAGCGCCCTTAAAGCCCTTGAGCGCCTGCTCAGCAGCCGTCTGGATGCGCGAGTCGATGGTGAGCTTGGCGGTGTTGCCCGGCTGGGTCTGGCCCGCGAGCGACGCGATGGCGTTGTTCCAGCTGGAGTAGTCCTTAGAACCGGTGAGCGTGTCGTTCATGACGCTCTCGATGGCGGTGGTGCCATACTGCTGGCTCACGTAGCCAACCACGTGCGCTGCCAGGTTACCGTTGGGGTAGGAGCGTACGTAGGTGCCGTCCTCCTGCTGCAGCGACTCGGCCAGCGTCACGCCGTCGGACGTGATGATGGAGCCGCGCTGGATGTACTTGGAGCGGGCGATGGTGTGGTTGTTGGTCGGCATGTCCTGATAGTCCTTGGCCTTAATGACCTGGACATAGGTGAGGTTGCCGATAAGGATGGCGAACAGCGCCGTAAAGGCGAGCACCGCACGGGTTAGACGGTTGGCGAGCGCAACGCGGCCGAGCACACCGGATTCAGGCGTGTCGAGCAGGCGACGGCGCATGCGCGAGCCGACGGAATGGCTGCCGCTGCCGTAGGAAGACGAGGTGGCAAAGCGCGTGCCCGTCGGGGCGGCGGAAGATGCGACCTGATCATCGGTGATGGCGGCCATGGTGCCGGTGCCGGTAAGCTCGGCCTCGCGTCCGGTCGCCTCGTCACCGGCGCGCAGCAGGAGCGCGACGATGATGAAGCTCGCCAGCAGCGAGGAGCCGCCCTGGCTCATAAAGGGCAGGGTGACGCCGGTCAGCGGGATCAGGCGGGTTACGCCGCCAACGATCAAAAAGGCCTGGAAGCTGATGGCTGCCGTAAGACCGGTGGCGCTAAAGGCGGCAAGGTCGGACTTTGCGCGGGCAGCTGTGGTGAGGCCACGCACGGCAAAGAGCATAAACAGGATGAGCACGGCGCCGCCGCCCAAAAGGCCCATCTCCTCGCCGATAGCCGAGAAGATAAAGTCGGACTCGACGACAGGGATGTTGTTGGCCATGCCGTTGCCGATGCCAACACCGACCAGACCGCCATCGGCAAGCGAGAAGAGCGACTGGACGATCTGGTAGCCCTGGCCCTGGGCGTCCTTAAACGGATCGAGCCAAACCTGGAAACGCACCTGAACGTGAGACAGGAACTTGTAGGCGCCCACGGCCCCAACAGCTAAGAGCGCAAGGCCGATAACGACATACGAAAAGCGCCCCGTGGCAACGTAGAGCATCAGCAAGAAGATGGTGTAGAACAGCACGGCCGAACCCAGGTCGCGTTCGAAGACGACGACGAGCAGGCACACACCCCACACGGCAAACAGCGGCAGCAGCAGTCGCAGGCGAGGGATCTTAAAGCCCAGAATCTTGCGGTTGGAGATAGAGAGCAGCTCGCGGTTCTCGGCCAGGTACCCGGCTAGGAACAGCACGATAAAGACCTTGGCGAACTCGCCGGGCTGGATGGTAAAGCCCGCGATGCGAATCCACAGCTTGGAGCCCGAGATCGTGGTGCCGATAAAGATGGGCAGCATCAGCAGGATGATGCCGATAATGCCAAAGGTGTACTTGTAGCGCATGACCACGTCGAGGTTTTTGACCAGTGCGAGCGTTCCCACCATCAGGGCCACCGAGACAAACAGGATGATGAGCTGTGAGATGGCGAGAGCGGGGGCGAGACGCGTCACGAACGTGATGCCGATGCCCGAAAGCACAAAGACAATGGGCAGGATGGCGGGGTCGGCACCGGGCGCCAAGATGCGCACGGCAATGTGGGCCGCGGCAAAGGCGGCAAAGAGGCCGATCGGTACGGCGAGCGTCTCAAAGGAGATGGCAGCGCCCGCGGTGAGGACGTACATCGCATACAGCAGGATGACGGGGAACGCCGAGGCGATGAGCAAGAGCAGCTCGGTGTTGCGGCGACTCATAAGCGGCACTCCCTTTCTAATTCTTATCGGAGGCTTCGGCCTCGGCGGACTGTTCGGCGGTTTTCTCGGAATCTGATTCGGAGGTCGATCCCTGATTGGTGTTGTCGCGAATCGTTTGCGCGTCGATCACCTGGCGGGTCTGCTCCTCGTCGATCTGGTGGCGGTACTTGGATATCGTGTCCTGCGCATCGTCGACACTTGTTTGCGGAATACCCGCCTTGAGGCGGTTTTGCGTGTCTTCGGGCAGGTCGGATAGCTTGATGCTGGTTTCGCTTTCGAGCCAGTGGAGCTTGAGTCCGAGCGGCTTGCCGGGCAGGCCGCGCCAGACGGCGACATTGCCCTGGTAGGTACCCAGGTAGTACGAGCCGGTGACACCCGTGTAGGCCCAGATGCCAGCTGCCAGCACAAAGACGAGGGCCAGGATGGCGGCGATAGTAATGTTGCGGCGACGCACGCGCTGCGCCTCGCGCATAACGCCATCGTCAACCAGGTCAACGACTACTACGGTCACGTTGTCGTGGCCGCCGGCGGCAAGCGCCGCGTCCACTAGGTTGTCGACGCAGATTTGCGCGGTTGAGGACTGCGTGGCGATGTTCTCGATATCGCTATCGGGAATCATGCTCGAAAGGCCGTCGGAGCACAGGATCAGACGGTCGCCTTCCTCGATATGCAGAGTGAAGTGGTCGGCATACATAGCGGGGTCCGCGCCCAGCGCGCGGGTGATGACCGAACGGTTGGGGTGGACGCGAGCCTCATCTGCCGTGATCTCGCCGGCGTCCACGAGCTCCTCCACGTAGGAGTGGTCGCGGGTCACGCGGATGAGCGTGCCCTCGTGGAGCAGGTAGGCGCGAGAGTCACCCACGTGGGCGATGGCGAGCGTGTCGTTTTCGATGTAGGCGCAGGTGGCTGTGCAGCCCATGCCGGGCTTGCCCAGGCCGTTCTGGGCCGCCTCGATTACGGCGGCGTTGGCTGCCTCGACGGCTGCGGCCAGGCGTGCTGCGTCGGCGGACTGAGGAGCTGTCTTGGCGATGGTCTCGACAGCGATAGAAGAGGCCACCTCGCCGGCAGCGTGACCACCCATGCCGTCGCATACGCAAAAGAGCGGCGACTGCACCAGGTAGGAATCCTCGTTGTGCGGGCGCACGCAGCCAACGTCGGAGCGGGCGCCCCACATGAGTTGCGTGGTGGTGCCGGCATCATAGGTCGAGTCGGTCTCGATGCGCTCCTCGGTTAGGGGTTCAAAGCTCATGGTCGAGCCGGGGTCTTTGAGCTTGGCCTCAACGGCGGCAACGTCGATTTCGGCTGTGTCACCGGGAGAGACGGTGTCGGTCTCGGCGTTTGATTCGGAATCGCCGGTGTCCGGGGAGTCGGGCTCCTCGGAAACGCGGGCGGTCGACTCGTCATCTTGCGGGCTGACGTCTATAGGCTCGGGCGTCGCAAAGTGCGACGGCGCGGGCGTGCTTTGCGACTGGGCGGCGGGCTCGGCCACGGCATCGGACTCGCTTGCGGGCGCAGGTTGCGGGGTCTTGGGTGCAGGGCCGTCCTCGGGGGATGTCCCCGCCTCGGGCGTCGGCGTAGACGCGGGTGCAACCTCGGATGCCGGGGCTATGGGAAACGCCGGCGCGGCGGGCTCGGGTGCCGCAAACACCGCAGCGCTCTCGTTGATTGCCGCGGCGACGGGCTCTGCAAAGTGAGCCGGCGCCGGGGTTGCTTCGGGCGCTGTGGGCTGTTCCGCAGCATGTGCGCCGATGGGCGCCGCTACGGCATCCTCTTCGTCCTCGTTATCGGCGAGATCCGAAATATCGTGCGTTACATGCGAAAGAGGCAGGGAGAACACGGTGTCCTCGGGCTCCACGGGTGCGGAGCCCGCCGGAGCGGCGTGGGCCGGCGCAGCTGTGGCGGCGGCCGGTGCCTCGGTCATAGTTGCGGACTTGTTCTCCTCGTCGATCATCGACGGT
>RPYR01000084.1 GCA_008671285.1 Collinsella aerofaciens
AGCTTGTCCGTGTCGATCTTATCGCCGTTCTTCTCGACCAGGTCGGCCATGTTGAGGGCAACGACCACGGGCAGGCCGGTCTCGATAACCTGAAGCGCCAGGTACAGGTTACGCTCGAGGTTGGTGGCATCGACGACTTGGACGACAACATCGGGCTCGCCGCTCATGAGGTAATCGCGCGAGCACTGCTCCTCGGGGCTGTAGGGGGAAAGCGAGTAGATGCCAGGGAGGTCCGTGATGGTAACGTTCTTGTCGCTTAGGAGCTTGGCTTCCTTTTTCTCAACCGTGACGCCGGGCCAGTTGCCAACGTAGCCGTTGGCGCCGGTGATCAGGTTGAAAAGCGTGGTCTTGCCGCAGTTGGGGTTACCCGCCAACGCGACATGGATCTGAGAATCCGCCATTCAATCCTTCTTCCTTGTGTGCCTGCGCTGCTTTCTCCGCGCAGGCTGGATAATGTGCTTCAAAGATGCTGCATTAAGTTAGAAAAACCTAACTTTATCTGCAGAAATATGCGCCACGAGTCCTTACTGGACCTCGACGACGGCGGCCTCCTCCTTGCGGATGGAAAGCTCGTAGCCGCGCACGTTGATCTCGACCGGATCACCGAGCGGTGCAACCTTCACGACCTTGAACGAAGTGCCCTTGATGAGCCCCAAGTCCATAAGGTGGCGGCGAAGCGCACCCTCACCGTGAAGCTTGACGATGGTGGAGCTCTCGCCCACCTTAACGTCACCCAACGTCTTCATCCTCTTGTCCCCCTTTCGGTTTTTATGAAATGCTGCGAACTAACCGACGGTCATGATGTGCATGGCAACCTTGGAATCGATGCCAAAGCGTGCGCCCAGCACCGTGACGATGATATTGGCGCCACTCGAGCTCACCACGTGGATTTCGTTGCCCTCGACAAAGCCGAGGTCCTTGAGGTGGTGTTTCATGTCCTCATTGCCCTTTACCCGAGACACGCGCACGGTTTCGCCCGCTTTTACCATCGAAAGCGGCATGGCCGGCATCTGCGGTCCGCAAGACATGAGTGAGCTCCTAACGTCGGTTTGTCCTCAACATCGACGCGATAAAAGTTAACCACGTCTATGTTCGCTTTAGTAAACTAACACGTGGTTAACTTTTTGGAAAGGGTTCCCATTCAGATTTCGGAAAAGTTTCCTATATGAAACAAAGGCGCCGCAAAGACTGTCTCTTTGCGGCGCCTTGCCATACCAATTGATGCAACAGAGGGGACTGCCCCTTTGTCACATTGTTGAGGTTAGAGCGAGAGGTTTCTGATCGACGTAACGCAGGAGGCCTCATCTACGCCCGAAACGCGGAAGATGATGTCCTCGCCGCACTCGCCGTAGAGAGCCATGAGTCCCATGACATCGCGGCCATCCGTGTGGCGATCGCCGATGCTGACTGACACGTCGCTACGATGCTTGGCAATGATGTCATAGAGCAGCGCAACCGGGCGGGCATGTAATCCCAACGGATCTTTAATCGTCTTTGTAAACTCGACCATGTCCCCTCCCACGACATCGCACATTCGGCCGGCAAAACCCAGCCACGTGGTAGCTATTGTACCGTTAGATGCTTCTCGAGAGCTCCTCTGAACACCTCGTGGTCAAAAAGTGGCAAATATGAGTACTGTCACCAATTTAGTAGCAGCAAAATCGAGAGCAAATTGCCTAATTTGAGCGATTCGAAGAGGTTGAAAGCCGTCAAACGCCCTTTAAAGGGGGCTAGATAAATTGATTATGAGCCCATTTTCGCTCAGAGCAGGCCGAAAAATATGACACCTCTTTTGCAACAGTACTCATATTTGGTATTTTTTGACCACAGGGTCCAAAACCATGCTCCAAAACACAAAAGGAGGGGCCTCGTAAGGCCCCTCCTTAGGAAAGGGAATCGATTTATTCCACAGCCGTAGATTAATCCTAGCCGCTACTCCATCATGTCGAGGACGGAGGGGCGAAGCTCGTTCTCAGCAGCCTCGGGATCGGTTTCGCGCAGGCGGTTGATGTAGCGGTTGTACCACATCACGGCAAGGCCCAGGAAGACAACCACGCCGCCGACGTTGTAGACCAGCGTCAGCCACAGAGGCTGATCGAGCGGAATGGTGCCGCAGATAAGCACGAAGCAGAAGACCACAAGCAGGAATGCAGCAATGACCAGGCCAAAGGTGCGCGAACCCATGCGGAAGCCACGGGGAGCAGCGTCGAAGTTCTTGCGCAACATAAAGTAGGCAAGCAGGATCAGCAGCGGCGGGAGCAGAGCGGTGGCAGCCGTCATGTTGGTGACGATCATGAGCAGGTCGTCGAGGTTACCGGAGCCCAGGGCCGGGATGATCAGGATGGGGACGACGATGGCGAACTGCAGCCAGGCAGCGCGGGCGGGAATGCCGTGCTCGTTGAGCTCGACGATCTTGCTACCAAAGACACCCTTGGGGATCTCGGTGAAGAAAACCTTGATGGGAGCGGAGGTCCACATCATGAGGGAGCCCAGCGTGGCGGCGAGAAGGATCAGGCCGATGGCGCGCGTAGACACTTCCATGGGAATGCCAAAGTGGGCAAAGACAGCGCCGAATACGTCGAAGATACCGGTGGAGATGGCAACGCCGCCCTCGGGGATGAACAGGTTAACCAGCAGCGAAGCGCCTGCATACAGAAGGCCGATGGTCAGACCGGCGATAACGACGGTGCGCACGAAGGCCTTGACGCCGCCCTTGAGGTCGTTAAGGAACACGCCGACAGACTCAGCGCCGCCAACGCCCTGGATGATCCAGGCAAGCGTACCGAAGAAGCCCCACGCAGTTGCGAAGTTGCTCATGTCGGGAGCCATGTTAGCGGGAGTAGGAGCCGTAGCGAACTCAACGCCGCCAAAGGCAGCAGCCAGGGACAGCAGGATGAACACGGCGGTCAGGCCGAGAGCCGCGGTCGAACCGAAGGAGGAAATGGAGCCGATCCACTTAGCGCCCTTGGTCGAAACCCACGTGGCGATAGCAAAGACAACGATCTCGATAATGGTGATCCACAGCTGCGAAAGCTCGGCGTTGACACCAAAGAACACGTAGCTCGCGTAGATGATGACGTTGGGCAGGACGGACGCAAAGAAGAACAGGTTAACGAACCAGTAGCTAAATGCCGTCAGGAACG
This sequence comes from Collinsella aerofaciens, assembly GCA_008671285.1. The sequence goes on from RPYR01000084.1 coordinate 3,144, forward strand.
CCCAGCGGCCGCCCATCGAGGTCTTGACCCATGCGTACACGCCCGACTCGGAGTCCTTGTTAAGGCCGACGAACTCGGCGGTAACCAGGGTATAGGGGACAAAGTACAAAAGCGTGGCGAAGAAGAACGACGGCGCGGCTGCTAAGCCGATGGCCGCGTTGTTGTTGATGATGTTCTTGATACCGAACACGGCGGCGACCGTCATGCCCAGCAGAGCGAACGAACCAATCGTTCCTCGTTTTTCAGAGCTCATAAGCCCTCCCAATCATCTATTAAATGTCATCTAAACCCGTCCGAGCTGCAAGTGCAAACACGGACGGCGCACCTGCTAAGGGGAATGGGGAAAAGGGAGTCAACAAAGCCATCCCCCTTAACGGCGCGAAGCAAACGTCCAGGCGGACGAATACTACTTGTTGGGGAAGGAATAACCTTCGACCGTCACGTGCAGTACCACGACGCGGGGATCCGCGGCATCGGCCACGACACGGTAGGCCTCGTCAATTTCGACGACGGCAACGCCGCCGGCGGGAATCGTCACGGTCTCCCCCGCCCCCTCAAAGCGCTCGCGATCATCGATATCGCTGTAAGCGCGGGTGCAGGTGAGGCCTGCCTTGGGGGCAACCTCGACGGTCAGGTCGCCGTCGAGCGGAGCGAGCACGGCATGGTAGCGACGGTGACCGACCAGGTCGGCGGTTGCGGCCTCGCGGGCATAGACCCACCAGTACACCAGCGAGTCGCCGATGGAGTACGCCACATCGTGCTGCAGTTCAGAAACGCCGTCGAGCGCCTGGCCGGTACGCATCCACTTCTTGACGGACTTCATCTGAGCGTCGAAATCGGCGCGCGAGTTAAAGACATGCATGGCTTATGCCTCCTTAATGGGTGCCAGCGCCTGAGCCAAATCGGCAGACGTCAGCGGTCGCAGGGACACCTCAAAGCTGAAGCTCTCAAAACGGGTGCGATAGGAATCGAGCACCTCGGAACCCCAAGAGTTCGAGCCAAGGCCGAGCAGCTGGTCGTTGATGTTAACCGTGACCGTGTCGCCCGGAACAAGGTCGTAGACGTGCTTGGCATTATCAATAGCCTCGCAGCTATAGGGCCATGCCGAGAACGAGAACGGGTTGGAAGCGGCGTCGGCCGGACGAGTCACCAGCACGCCATCACCGTGGCTAGAGCGCAGGGCAACCCAGCGGGTACCCTCGCGGTTGGCACAGTCCTGAGGCATAACGTAGGGCGTGAACATGTCGTCGACCGTAGTGCGGTAATGACCGACCGGGTTGGCACGCAGCGAGTCCGGATAGTTCTCGCCCGGGCCGTGGCCATACCACTCGACGGCACGATCGCAACCGGGAACCTCAAAGGAGATGCCGATGCGCGGGATAATGTCCGAATAGTCGCCGTAGGGCTCGCCGGAAACCTTGAGGTCGACGCG
>RPYR01000152.1 GCA_008671285.1 Collinsella aerofaciens
TCGCCCCCCAAACTCCCCCACACCCGGTATGCGCGCCCCACCGCGACATTGGCCGACGGCGCAAAATGGGGCGGACCCCCGATTGCCAAAACGTGCGCAACAGCACGCTCCAGCAATCGGGGGTCCGCCCTCAGATAGCATGTAATTGCAGCTCAGCAGCGTATTAGCGATGTGCCAGCGGGTGGGCCGCCAGGTAAACCTCGGTCAGCTGCGTACGATCGACATGCGTGTAGACCTGCGTCGTCGATATATCGGCGTGCCCCAAAATCTCCTGCAGCACGCGAAGGTCCGCGCCGCCCGCGAGCATATGGGTGGCAAAGGAGTGGCGCAACGCGTGCGGATGGAGTCCCACCAACCCCACCTGGCGTCCGTAGCGCTCGCATATGACGTGAACACCCTGACGCGACAGACGCCCGCCGTTCTTGTTTAAAAAGACCGCCGGCGTCTCTGTCCCACGAGCATGAGCCGCCAGAAGTCGGCGCCCATCACATATATAGTGCGTCAGGGCACGCGCCGCGCTTCCCACCAAAGGGGCCAGACGCTCCTTGGAGCCCTTGCCGCGAACCAGCACAAAGCCGTCATCGGCATGGATATCACTCACATCGAGCCCCACCAGCTCGCTCACGCGCAGGCCGCACCCATACAGCACTTCCAAGATAGCGCGATCGCGCAGACCCATCTCACCATCCGGAAAATCCTGGTCGAGCAATGCCGAAACATCCTCCACCGAAAGGCACTCCGGCAGGCGCTCGGCCTTTTTTGGCAAACGCAACGCCGCCGTAGGATTTTGGGTCACGGCCCCATCGCGCACCAAAAAGGCATGCAGGCCTTTGACGGCAGCGAGCGCGCGCTCCACCGAGGCATCGGAATAGCCCCCATCGCGCCGATCGGCGATAAAGTCCTCAATGACCCGCCGACTCACGTCCTCAAAGGACGCAATGCCCGTCCGCTCCAGATATGCACAGTAGGTCGTCAGGTCTCGGCGATAGGCGGCAATCGTGTTACGCGCCAAGCCCCGCTCGACTGCAAGGTAATCAAGAAACTCCCCCGCCGCCACAGCGAGCGGCGAAGGAGCTTCTCCGATATGTTCCCGGTTCGCCGGCAACCTTAGTCCGTCGCACGATTCATGGGCGTCACCTGTAGGCGATCGACGCCCTCATGCTGGCCAATCGAGGCACGCACGAACTCTCGGAATAGCGGCTGAGGATTGGTGGGGCGGCTCTTAAACTCGGGGTGAGCCTGGGTGGCCACGAACCACGGGTGCACATCGCGCGGCAGCTCGACCATCTCGACCAGACGCTCATCAGGCGAAAGACCCGAGATGACAAGACCGGCGTCCTCGAGCTGATCGCGGAAGGCATTGTTGAACTCAAAACGGTGACGGTGGCGCTCGTAGACAAGCTCCTCGCCATACGCCTCACGCGCGAGGGTATCGGCAGCGAGCTTGCACGGATAGGCGCCCAGGCGCATGGTACCGCCCTTCTCGGTCACGTCCTCCTGCGAGCTCATCAGGTCGATTACGCTAAACGGACCGTCCGGATCAAACTCGGAGGAGCTGGCGCCGGCAAGGCCGACGACGTTGCGCGCGAACTCGCACACGGCAACCTGCATGCCCAGGCAAATGCCCAGATACGGAACCTTATGCTCGCGGGCAAACTCGGCAGCGAGGATCTTGCCCTCCAGGGCGCGCTTGCCAAAGCCGCCGGGAACCAGGATGCCCGATGCGTCGCCCAAAACCTCATTGACGTTTTCGGCATCGAGGCTCTCGCCGTCGATCAGCTGCACGTCTACGTGACGATCGTAGAAAACGCCCGCATGATGCAGGGCCTCGATAACCGACAGATATGCATCGGGAAGCTGGGTGTACTTTCCCACGACGGCAACCTTAACCTTATCGGCGTGATGGTTGGCATGGTTTTGCTTGCGCAGGAACTCATTCCATGCACTCATATCGCGCTCGCGCGGATCGAGGCCAAGGCGCTCGCAGATGCGCAGGTCAAAGTCCTGCTCCGCGAGCAGCTGCGGCACGTCGTAAATGCTCGCGCAATCCTCGTTAGTAAAGACACAGTCGGTGTCGACGTCGCAGAAACTCGCGATCTTGCCGCGGATAGCGTCATCAATATGGTGGTCAGAGCGCAGCACAATGATGTCCGGCTGGATACCAAAGCTGCGCAGCTCCTTGACGGAGTGCTGCGTGGGCTTGGTCTTAACCTCGTGGGCGGCGGCGATATAGGGAACGAGCGATACGTGGATGTAGCAGACGTTCTCGGGACCGGCCTCCTTGCGGTACTGGCGGATAGCCTCCACGAACGGCTGCGACTCGATGTCGCCGATCGTGCCACCCAGCTCGGTAATGACAACGTCGGAGCCAGTCTGCTCCTCAATGCGGCGGAATTTGTCCTTGATAGCATTGGTGACGTGCGGGATCACCTGGACGGTACCGCCCAAAAAGTCACCGCGACGCTCGCGGGCAATCAGGCTCTTGTAAATGGCGCCCGTCGTAAAGTTAGAATCGCGGGTCAGGTTCTCGTCAATAAAGCGCTCGTAGTGGCCCAGGTCCAGATCGGACTCGTAGCCGTCCTCGGTCACAAAGACCTCACCGTGCTGGAACGGGCTCATGGTACCGGGGTCGACGTTCAGATACGGGTCGGCCTTCTGCATCGTCACCTTGTAGCCGCGCGACTTGAGCAAACGGCCCAGCGATGCCGCGGTAATGCCCTTGCCCAAAGACGAAACCACGCCGCCGGTCACAAACACATGCTTAGTCATATTGAATTACCTGCGCTTCCCGTAGAAGTTGTCCATACACATCTTACGGGTCTTCATTGTAATACTCGAGAAAGAAGCAGTTCGCCATTTTTCACCAAAGTGCTTGCATTTCTCCATCTCGAAACAAAACGCCGCCCGGAACCCGAGCGGCGTAACAACAACTTAGGCGGCAGATCGCTACCGATCGGCAAGCTCGTCCCTGAGCATATCCCGAACGAGCATACCCGCGCGGATGCCTTTCAGATACCACCCGCCGCGCTCGGTAAGGCAAATACCACCATTTGCAAGCTGGCCGCCATCCTCGCTATAACGCGAAACGACCTCGATCAAACCGTCAGAATCCAAGCGCTCAATTGCGGCGCGGGCTCGATACGGAGACACCCCAACGTGCTCCGCAAGCGTTTTGCGCGAGAAGCCATATGTCCCGCCACTTTCGGATTGCTGGGCAATCTCCATCAACACCAGCACTTCGACACGCTTCATATCGTTGACACTCGCACGACCCTTGCCCGCCATGGCAGCCTCCTCTAACCGAGCACGAGCATCCAGCGCGCCGTTCACGACCGACACACCTCACGATGGCAGGTAATATCCATCATGCGGCATCCCGCTAAGGATGAAACAGTTACGATTATTGTATACCGCCCAAATTGTTTTTAGGCAGGTAAACGGCTATTTTCGCCGAAATAGACGCTTTATTGATCAAAAAGCCGTACCGGGCGCTAACCCGATACGGCCAAAATGCGATGCAATTACCGCGGTACTTCAAACTTAGCGATGGAAGAAACCACGACGCTCAAACTTGGGCTCGCAGCACACGTTGATTCCCAGTTTACGCAACACCGTCTCGTCCGTCGGCGAGATAATCACGCTAAAGAAGCCATCGCAACCGCGCAGCTGCTCCAGGCCCGAAAGGACACGAGCGGCCGTCTCGCTCGTAGCCGAGGTGATCGACAGCGCCATAAGCGTCTCGTCGGTGTGGAGGCGCGGGTTTTTGCTGCCCAGGAAATGCGTCTTGAGCTTGCTGATGGGCTCAATAGCCTCGTCGCTGATGACCTCGAGCTCAAGGTCGACGCCCGAGACATGCTTGAGGGCGTTCATAATGAGCGAACTTGCGGCGCCCAGGCGCGTGGAGGTCTTACCGGTCACCACGGAGCCATCGGGCATGACCATGGCGCCCACGGGACCACCCGTCAGCTGTTCCCTGGTTAGGGCGGCCGAGCGTGCCGGCGAATAGTTCTTATCGATGCCGGCCTTCTTCATAATAATCTTGAGACGGTCGACTTGCTCATCGCCCACACCGGTACGGCGCACATTTTCGACTGCGGTAAAGTAGCGGCGGACGATCTCCATCTTGGAGGCATCACGGCAGGCATCGTCATCGGTAATGGCAAAGCCGACCATATTGACGCCCATGTCCGTGGGGCTCTGGTAGGGGCTCTTGCCCAGGATCTTTTCCATCAGGGCACGGACCACCGGGAAGGCCTCGACGTCGCGGTTGTAGTTGACCGTGGTCTTGTTGTAGGCCTCAAGGTGGAAGGAATCGATGATGTTGGCATCGTCGAGGTCCGCCGTGGCGGCCTCGTAGGCAATATTGACCGGATGCGTCAGAGGAAGATTCCAGACCGGGAAGGTCTCAAACTTGGCATAACCGGCGGCGGTGCCGTGCTTATGCTCGTGATACAGCTGCGAGAGGCAGGTGGCGAGCTTGCCCGAGCCAGGGCCGGGCGCCGTCACGACAACGAGCGGACGCGTGGTCTCGACGAACTCGTTCTTGCCGTAGCCTTCGTCAGAAACGATCAGATCGACGTCGTGCGGATAGCCCTCAATGGGATAGTGCAGCTTGGCGGGAATGCCGAGTGCATTCAGACGATTGCGGAAGACGTCGGCAGCGGGCTGACCGGCATACTGCGTGATTACCACGGCCGCGACAGCAAAACCGTTGCCGCGGAACAGGTCGACCAGGCGCAAGACGTCCTCGTCATAGGTAATGCCCAGGTCGCCACGGGCCTTGTTCTTCTCGATATGGTTTGCATTGATTGCGATGATGACCTCGACGTCGTCGGCAATGCTCTTGAGCATGCGGAACTTGCTGTCCGGCTCAAAACCCGGCAGCACGCGGCTGGCATGATAGTCATCAAACAGCTTGCCGCCAAACTCCAAATAGAGCTTACCGCCAAACTGCGAGATGCGCTCCTTAATGTGAGCAGCCTGCAGCTCGATATACTTCGCGTTGTCGAAACCCTGGCGCATGTATGGCTCCCGTCCCGTTTCCATTTAATGTTCTAGGCGATTATAACGGAGCCCGCCCTCCCCGATGCCCAGGCTACCAACAGGCACGAACCAAACATGCCCATCGCAACCACCGGGGACCCGGGGTAGCTCATTTGGGACGGGAAGCAAGTCACTCAACACCAACAATGAAAACGTCACAGGCAGAGCCAAAGCCAGCGAACGGGCACCAGAGCGAGCAAGCTTCCCACTGCACCAACAAGGGGAACGTCGCAGGTGGAGCATAAGTCAGCGAAAGCCCGTCAGAGCGAGCAAGGTGACGTGAAAGAGGAGGGCATAGGCCTTTTGGCCATGCCCGACGATTGAACGTCAGATTGCCGCTCTGGCGGGTTTGCAGCGTCGAGTGGTTCCGGCGTTTGGTAAAACGCCGGAACACAAGAGCGCCCCCTCCCGCGCACGGAACGGGAGGGGGCTAAAGGTAGGAGTCTACCGGTGGGGTTACCCCACCGGACAGACGATGACCAGGTGATCCTTTACAGGATCGTCATGGTTTCCGTGGGGTACCCAAGGGGTACTTAGAGCATCACGCAAGCGACGGTCAGGATGACGGCGCAGACGACGGAGAGAGCGACGATGAGCTTAAGCGCAAACTTGAGCCAGGTCGTCCACTCGATCTTGGCCAAAGCAAGACCGCCCATGATGGCGCCGGAGGTCGGGGTGAACAGGTTCACGACACCGATGGCGGCGGAGAAGATCATGACCATGACCTCGGGCGAGAAGCCGAGCTTAACAGCCAGCGGTCCCATAATGGGCATGGAGACAGTAGCCATACCGGAGGTCGAGGGGATCAGGAAGGACAGGCCGAAGTAGACCAGGAAGCTCATGGGAGCGAAGATCACACCGGACAGGCCAGCCAGGGCATTGGCGGCAGCGTCGAGGACGTAGACGTCGAGGCCGGTGTTAGCCATGAGGACGGAGATACCACGAGCGAGGGCGATGACGAGAACAACGGACATCATGTCGGCAGCGCCGGTGATGAAGGTGTTGACGATCTGCTTCTCGGACAGGCCACCGATGATACCGATCAGGACAGCCATGAGGAAGAACCAGGTGGAAGCCTCGTCGAAGTACCACTGGCCAATGGGCAGGCCGGTGATCAGGGCAGACCAGCCCTGGACGACGGCGTTACCGTCGGCATCGTAGACAGCGCCAGCGTCAAAGAAGTTGGCGACGCCCTCGTTGAGGTCGGCCAGCGGGATGAAGCCGACGATCATGACGACGAAGGTGAAGGCAAAGGCGATCAGAACACCCTTCTGACGACCGGTGAGCTTGACCTCATTGTGAACCTCGGAAGCAGCCTTGCCGTGAGCCTCTTCGGCGTCCTTGAGCTCCTGCATCGACAGGATGGTGGAACCCTTGTCAGCCTTGACCTTCTTGGCATAGCTCATGACGAAGAAGATGGACATAGCAGTGGTAACAATCCACAGGACGGCACCGAGGCCGATGATGATGGACTGGTTGACCTCAATGCCAACGCCGGTCAGAGCGTCGACGGCAGCGCCGACGGCGAACGGGTTAACCGTGGAGCCCAGGCAGCCGCAGCCAGCGCCGAGCAGGACGGTGGCGGCACCGACCATCGGGTCGAAGCCAGCGGCCATCATGGTAGCGGCAAGCAAGGCGTAGAAGGGAACGGTCTCCTCGCACATACCATAGGTGGTACCACCGAGGGAGAAGATGAGCATCAGCACGGGAATGAGCATGATCTCATTACCCTTAAGCTTCTGCACCAGGACGGCGATGCCGTTGTCCAGGGCGCCGGTCTCGGTCATCATGCCGAGGAAGCCGCCCAGGATCATAACGAAGAGGCAGACGGGCAGAGCGTCAGCGAAGCCCTTAATCGGGGCGGTGCAGAAATCGCTCAGACGGGCGGCAGTAACCGCGCCACCGGACGTGCCGGAGACGATAACGGTAATCACTGCGACAATTGCCAGCAGAGCAAGAAGAATGGTGAACGATGAAGGCATACCGCGCTTTTTCTTAGCGGTCTCAGTCATAGTTCTCATCCCCCCTTCATAAATCATTTACTGATCTCGCCCGAAGCGGCTCTTCCGTGCCGTGCCTGCCGCCTGGTGCGAGATATTTACCAGACAAAGCCGCTCGGGGTGTGCAGCAAGACACCCCGAGCGAGATGCTAGATGCTCTTACTTGAGCGTGGCGTACATGACAGCCTTGATGGTGTGCATGCGGTTCTCGGCCTCGTCGAAGACCTTGGAAGCGGGGCTCTCGAAGACCTCGTCGGTGACCTCCTGCTCGGTGATGCCGAACTGCTCGCACTTCTCGGCGCCAATGGTGGTGTTGGTGTCGTGGAAGCTGGGCAGGCAGTGCAGGAAGATGGCGCCCGGGTTGGCCATAGCCATGACCTCGGAGGTAACACGATACGGGGTGAGCTGAGCGATACGCTCGGCCCAGACCTCGTCGGGCTCGCCCATGGAGACCCACACGTCGGTGTAGATAACGTCGGCACCGGTGACGCCGTCCTTGACGTCGGTGGTCAGCTTGATGGTGCAACCGTTGGCCTCGGCGATGGGCTTGCAGGCCTCGATGACGTCGTCGGCGGGCATGCACTCCTCGGGGCCGCAGGCCACGAAGTTCATGCCGAGCTTGGAGCAGACGACCATGAGGGAGCGAGCGACGTTGTTCTTGCAGTCGCCCATGAAGACGAGGGTCTTGCCCTTGATGTCGTAGTTGAAGTTCTCCTGGACGGTCAGGATATCGGCGAGCATCTGGGTGGGATGCCACTCAGTGGTCAGGCCGTTCCACACGGGCACGCCGGACTTAGCAGCGAGCTCCTCGACGTCGTCCTGGGCAAAGCCACGGAACTCGATGCCGTCATACATGCGGCCGAGAACGCGGGCGGTGTCCTCGATGGACTCCTTCTTGCCCATCTGCGACGAACCGGGATCGAGATAGGTCACGCCCATGCCCAGGTCCATGCCGCCGACCTCGAAGGCGCAGCGGGTACGAGTGGAGGTCTTCTGGAAGAGCAGAACGATGTTCTTGCCCTCGAGATAGCGGTGCGGAACGCCAGCGCGCTTCATGTCCTTGAAGTTCTTGGAAAGCTTGAGCAAGTACTCGATCTCCTCGGTGGAGAGGTCGAGGAGCTTGAGGAAGCTACGGCCGGAGAGGTTAACACCCATGGTTCGATTCCTTTCGAAGAAATGAATTACGTAAGTATCAGTGTTGCCCGTTTAACGGGCGAAGCCGGTGCGGTTGTAGGGGGACCGCACCGGAAACGGAAAGACTTAGAGGTCCTCGCGCCAGAAGGGCATGCTCATGCAGCGCGGGCCGCCGCGGCCGCGGGAGAGCTCGGCGGAGGGCACGACGAGAAGGTCCAGGCCCTCCTTGTACAGCACGTCGTTGGTGACGGTGTTGCGGGCGTAGA
>RPYR01000225.1 GCA_008671285.1 Collinsella aerofaciens
CGCGCGATTCCCGCGCTCACCTACGAGCAGTTCCTGGACACGCACGCGCGCCACTACAATCCTTCCAACTCCTACATCACGCTCTACGGCGACCTGGACGTGGACCGTGCACTGGCCTTTTTGGACGAACGTTATCTGTCGCAGCCGAGTGCCGCGAGCCGCCGCATGGACGCTGCCGTTGCCGCCGGCGAGGACCCGTCCACGCTGGCGCCCAATCCGCTGGACGTGCAGGCGCCCGTGACCTGCGAGTACAAGCGCATCGAGATGGCCACCACGCCCGAGAACGCCCTGGTAGGCCTGGGCCTGGTGCTGGGCAGCGCGCTCGACCGCAAGCGCACGATCGCGACGGATATCCTGTTCGAGGCACTGCTGGGTTCCAACGAGGCACCAGTTAAGAAGGCCATTCTGGCCGCCGGCCTGGGCGGCAACGTGGTGAGCTACACCGCGGCCGAGAGCCTGCAGCCCTACGAGCTCATCATGCTGCAAAACGCGCAGCCCGGCATAGCGCGCGAGCTGCGTCGCGTGTTCCAGGACGCCTGCCGCGACCTGTGCGAGCACGGCGTTCCGCGCGAGCGCCTGGAGGCTATCATCAGCAGCAACGAGTACGACCTGCGCCAGCGCGACTACGGCATCGCCGACGGCGTGGCCATTGCGTGCGACGCGCTGAGCACCTGGCTCTACGATGACGACGCCGCGACGCTGGCGCTCAAGTACGGCCCGGTGTACGAGGAACTGCGTGGCGAGCTGGACGGCAGCTATTTTGAGGATCTGCTGCGCGAGCTGGTGCTGGAAAACGACCACATGGCGTTGGTCGAGCTGGTGCCGGTGGATGCCGCCGAGGGTTCGGAGGGTGCCGAGGCCGCCGAGCTGGCAGCCAAACGCGATGCCATGCCCGATGCCGAGCTGGCCGACGTGGTCGAGCGCACGGCCGCGCTGCGTGCCGCACAGGAGGCGGAAGACACGCCCGAGGCCAAGGCCACGCTGCCGCGCCTGCGCGTGTCCGACATTGGCGAGGCGCGCCCCGAGCCGCCGCTGGTCGTGGACACGACAGCGCCCATCCCCTGTCTGCGCCACGACATCCCCACCAACCGTTTGGCCTACGCCATGCAGTATTTCGACCTGAGCTGCGTCGCCTTTGAGGACCTGCCCTATGTGACGCTGCTCTGCCGCCTGCTCAAACAGCTGCCCACGAGCGAGCACTCGGCCGAGGAGCTCGACAACTTGCTCGCCGGCAAGCTCGGCTTTTTGAGCTTTACGACCGAAGTCATGACGCAGCCCGACGTGGACGGCGTGCGCCCCTACCTGCTGGTGAGCGCCGGCGCCCTGTCCGAGAAGATCGATGCGCTGGCGAGTCTGCCGCGCGAGGTATGGTCGAGCACGCTTTTGGCAAACGCCGACGCCGACCGCGTGCGCGACGTGCTCACGCAGATTCGCATTGGGCTTGAGCAAGGCTTTATCAACAACGGCCACTCGGCGGCGCTCGGTCGCGCGATGAGTTACAGCTCGCCTTCGGCCGTGGTGCGTGAGCAGCTCTCGGGCGTGGATTTCTATCTGTTCCTGCGCGATCTGCTCGAGCACTTTGACGAGCGCCTGGACGGCCTGCGCGCCAAGCTTACCGAGCTGGCAGGCCGCGTCTTTGTGGCCGACGGCTGCATGGCGAGCTTTACCGGCAGCGACGAGGACTTTGACGCGTACTGGGATGCCGCGGGTGACCTGGGGCTGGGTGCGGGCGATGGTGCCGATGCCGGCCGCAACGCGCTCGTGGTGCCGACGCCGTGCGACCGCCACGAGGCCTTTGTCATCCCCAGCGACATCTGTTTTGCGGCAAGCGCGTGCGACCCGCGTCGCTTGGGCATCGACGTGACGGGCGCCTGGGCGGTTGCCGCCAACGCGCTCTCCTACGACTATCTGTGGAACGAGATCCGCGTTAAGGGCGGCGCGTACGGCTGCGGATTCCGCGCGGCCGGCGAGCGTCAGGCGGCGTTCTACACCTACCGCGACCCGGCAATCGACCCCTCGATTGAGCGCGTGGCGCGCGCGGGCGAATGGCTCGGCAGCTTTGATCCCGACGAGGCCGCCTTTGAGGGCTTTATCGTGAGCTGCGTGAGCGGCATGGACGCGCCGGTGAAGCCGTACGCGCTCACCAAGCGCCGCAACACGACCTACCTGGCCGGGCTCGATCCGCATGCGCGCGAGGAGCGCCGCGCCCAGATGCTCGCCGCCACGCCCGGTGAGCTTCGCTCGCTCGGCGCCGACGTAACGCGCATCGCAGCCGAGTCACTCACCTGCGTCTTTGGCGGCCGCGACGTCATCGCCAAGAGCAACGCCGGCTTCAACGTCATCGACCTGCTGGGCTAAGGCACGGCAAGCAAAACTACCACGAAGGGCGCAGTTCACAGGCGCCCTTCGTGGTAGTTCGAACACTTGTTCTATACGCACACATGTTCTATAGTAGAGGTGCTTGCATCGAACTGAAATTGCAACTAGAATATAGTTGCAGAATGTGAGGCGGGATGACTCGATCCGATAAACTCATCGCCCAGCTGCTTAGCTGTCCTTCAACGTATAGATTTGCTGACTTTCTTAAAGTTATGGCTTCATATGGCTTTGAAATGGACAGCAAAGGCAAGACGTCCGGATCGCGCGTTCGCTTCTACAGGCCATCAGATGGCAGGATGTTCGTAATGCACGCGCTTCATCCATCTGACGAATTGACAGCGGGGACCATTCGAAACATCGTTCGCTTTCTGCAAGATGTCGGAGGTAGTCATGAGTAACGTTTTGGCATACAAGGGTTATTTCGCCCCGGTCGAGTTCGATGCCGAACAGCATGTGCTAACAGGTATGGTCGCCGGCATTAGGGACGCAATCGTATTTGAAGGCTCCACGGCTGAAGAAGTGGAGCAATGCTTCCACGACGCCGTCGACGATTACCTTGAGTTTTGCGCCGAGAAGGGCAAGGAACCCGAGCGGGCTTTTAAGGGCTCGTTCAACGTAAGAACGGGCTCTGAGCTCCACAAGCAAGCAGCGCTGGCAGCGGCAAAGAAGGGTGAGTCACTCAATAAGTTTGTGACTGAAGCGATCGCTGCGGCGCTGTGAAGCCAACGTCGAGTCGAAGCCGCCACACAGGGCGCCTTTGTGGCGGCTTCGACGTTTGCCCAGATAAAACCAGCCAAAATAAGCCTGTCACTTTTTGGCAGGTTTGCTAGAGGAGGTTGGGATGGACAAGGCTGAGTTGCGGCGGGCGGTGATTGCCCAGCGCGATGCTCTTGATTTGGACTTGCGGGCGGCGAAGTCTGCTGATATCTGTGCGCGGCTGGTTGAGCTGCTGGGCCGCTTAGATGCCGCGGCGCCGCGCATCGTTGCCGTCTATGCCGCGATGGGTTCCGAGGCAGACCCTGCCGCGTTTGCCGCTGCGGCCGCCGCGCGCGGCTGGCGCGTGGCCTATCCGTGCATGCTCTCGGCAACAGACACCGTGGCTTGTGGCCAGCGCATGTGTATGCGGGCAGTTGCCGCCGACGATGCGTCCGCGGCTCCGTTTATCGCCCACCCTACGCGGGCCTTTGCGGCCACGGACATCGACAGCAACCACTTCCCTATCGTGCCTGCCGAAGCTCTCGACATGATCGTCGTGCCGCTCGTGGCCTTCGACCAAACCGGCGCGCGCCTGGGCTACGGCGGCGGTTGCTACGACCGCTACCTGCCCATGCTCTCGCCCGCATGCCAAATCATCGGCATCGCCTTTGACGAGCAGCGTGTCGACCGCGTTCCCACCGACGCTCACGACCTGCCGCTACCCCACATCATCAGCGCCTAATCGCCGCCATATCAGCCACGGCTACAGCAGTACCATCGCAGCCTAGTGCTCCTCGCCGGCGCGGGCCAGGTCGTAGGGCGTGGTCTGGTAGACGTAGTAGTTGAGCCAGTTGGTGTAGAACAGCTGAGCTTGGCTGCGCCAGACGTTGCGCGGCTCGGCGGAGGGGTCGTCGCCCGGGAAGTAATGCGCCGGCACCTCCGGGTTGAGCCCGCGCTTCACATCGCGCTCGTACTCCAGGCGCAGCGTATCGGTGTCGTACTCGGGATGGCCAAAGACAAAGAAGCGACGGCTGTCGGTCGACTTGACGATGTACAGGCCCACCTCGTCGGACACGGCCACGACCTCAAGCTGCGGCTCGGCCTCCACGTCCTCGCGGCGCACATCGGTGTTGCGCGAATGCACGGCATAGAAACGGTCGTCGAAGCCGCGGACCAGCGGGCTTTGCGGCTTCACCAGATAATGCTCGAACACGCCGCTCGCCTTTGCCGGCAGGTCATACTTCTGGATACCGTAATGATGGTACAGACCGGCCTGTGCGCCCCAACAAATGTGCAGCGTAGAGTGTACGTGCGTGGTAGACCAGTCCATGATCTGGCAGAGCTCGGGCCAGTAGTCGACCTCTTCGAACGGCATCTGTTCCACCGGGGCGCCCGTGATAATCAGGCCGTCGTAGTGGATGTCGCGGATGTCGTCGAACGTGCGGTAGAACGTCTCCAGGTGGCCGGCGCTCACGTGCGTGGCCTCGTGTGTTTTGGTGCGCAGCAGGTCCACCTCCACCTGCAGCGGCGTGTTGGAGAGCTTGCGCATGATCTGCGTCTCGGTAGCGATTTTGGTGGGCATGAGGTTGAGGATGAGCACGCGCAGCGGACGGATGTCCTGGTGCAGCGCCCGGTACTCGGTCATGACAAAGATGTTCTCGCTCTCGAGCTGCGCGGCGGCAGGGAGGGCGTCGGGGATGCGAATGGGCATGGATGCTCCTTACGAGTCAGTTGCAGCTATGGTACAACGACCAGCGCCATCCGCGCGAGCACATCGCCCAGCGATACCGTCAGCGGCCCAAATCGCTCCAAAAGTAGAGATTAAGGCATGCCCAAAAATCTATAGCGCTTTAGCCTAGCAAAGTGGCAACAGGACGCTACAATGGTTCGACGCGAAAAACTCGGCCGAAAGGATACATATATGTACCAGACGCGTAAGATCGGTGTGGTCGGCCAGGGCCACGTAGGAGCACATGTCGCCAACAGCCTGCTCATGCAG
>RPYR01000102.1 GCA_008671285.1 Collinsella aerofaciens
GCCTGGGCACGATACTCCTCGGGAATCTCCGACTCAACGGCTTCGGTGCCGTTGCAATGGCGCGCCTTCATGCGCACCAGGTCGATGATGCCGTCAAAGTCCTCGCCCTCGCCCCAGGGAAGGGTCACGGCGCCCAGGCGCGTGCCAAAGCGCTCCTGCAGCAGGTCCATTGTGGTCGTAAAGCTGGCCTCGGAGCGCGACAGACGGTTCACGAACACCGCACGCGCCAGGCGCAGATCCTCCGCCGCATACCAAAGCTTGACGGTCGTAGGCTGCGGGCCGGCCTCGGCGTCGACCACAAACAGAGCCGTCTCGCAGACGCTCATCGCTGCAAAGGCGTCGCCGATAAAATCGGGGTAGCACGGGGCATCGAGCACGTTGATGCGGGCGCCCTTCCAGTCGATCGGTGCGATGGTCGTCGAGATGGAGAATGAACGCTTGACCTCTTCGGGGTCATAGTCGAGCGTGGGCTTGGTGCCGTCGTGGCCGCCCAGACGGGCGGTCTTACCAGAAAGGTGGAGCATGGCCTCGGCGAGTGAAGTCTTGCCCACCCCGCCTTGGCCTACGAGCACCACGTTCCTTACATTGCCGGTCTTGGGAGCACCCATGATGACCTCCTTGCAGGGCCGCGCGCAATGCGCGACGCCAACGGGGAGAGTTCGCGGTCGGTGCCATCCCGGGAGCAGCATGGTCGGCAGCCGAGCCGACTCACCCTCCAAATGTCCTATGCCACCACCCTACCCTCACGGGCGGCTGTCCATGCATACCTTTCGGCGCACGTATGAATACAGGCGGCGAGAGGAAGAGACAAGCTTATGAGGCGATTATTGAACCCCGTCGATGCAAACAAAATGCCGCCACAGACCGTAAGACCTGCGGCGGCTTCGCCTCAATTAATAGTTGAGTAAATTCCTGAGCCTACCCCTCGATACGGCTCAAGAACTCACGCGTGCGCTGCTCGTGCGGATGGCCGATAACCTGATCGGCAGGCCCCTCCTCGACAATACGGCCTCCGTCCATAAAGACCACGCGATCGGCAACATCGCGCGCAAACTGCATCGCGTGGGTCACGATCACCATCGTCATATTCTGCGCGGCAAGGTCTTTAATGACACGCAGCACCTCGGCCGTTAGCTCGGGATCGAGCGCCGAGGTCGGCTCGTCAAAGAACAAGATCTCCGGGTCTAGCGCCAGGGCGCGGGCAATACTCACGCGCTGTTGCTGACCGCCCGAAAGCTCACATGGCACCTTACTCTCGTTACCCGTAAGCCCCATCTGTGCAATAAGCTCGTGTGCACGGGCCTCCGCCTGCTCGCGCGGGCGCTTAAGAACGCGGATCGGCGCATCGGTGATGTTTTTTATCACGGTATAGTGCGGGAACAGATTGTAGTTCTGAAATACCAGGCCAAATCGCGAGCGCGCCTGCCTGGGCACGTCGCCTTTCGCATATACCGCACCCGACCCCGCGTCCGTCGCAACGGCAAGGTCGCCAAACGAAAGCGAGCCACCGTCGAGCGTCTCGAGCAGTGTGGCGCAGCGCAGAAGCGTGGACTTACCGCCGCCTGAAGGCCCGATAATCGCCACGACCTCGCCACGCTTTACCTCGAGCGAGATATCCTTGAGCACCTCATTGCCGCCAAACGCCTTACGCGCGTTTTCGATTTTCATCACTGAGTTAGTCATGATAATAGTCCAGCTTCTTTTCGGCGGCGCCCAGCAGCATCTCGACCACAAAGTTAAAGACCCAGTAGATCAGCGCCGCGATCGCAAACGGCACCATGCTCACCTGCGAGGCGACCAGCGCCTTGGCCGTCGAGAACATCTCACCTACGCCAATGGCAAACGCCAGCGACGTGTCCTTGACCAGCGTGATGATCTCGTTGCCCATCGCCGGCAGAATACGCTTGGCGACCTGCGGCATCACGATATACAGAAACGTCTGCATGCGCGAATAGCCCCGCACCTCGGCTGCCTCGTTATGACCGCGCGGAATGGACTGCAAGCCCGAGCGATAGATCTCGGCAAAGTAGCCGGCGTAGTTGATGATGAACGCCACGACGCATGCCGTCCATTTGGAATCGGGCGTGAGTGAGATGCCGAACACGTAGTACGGGGCAAAGTAGATGGCAAACATCTGTAGCATGAGCGGCGTGCCGCGCATCACCGAAATATAGATGCGCGCGACCCAGCGAAGCGGCGCAATTTTGCTCATGCGCATGAACGCCACGGGGATTCCCAACGGAATCGACCCCAGCAGCGTCAGCACAAACAACTGCAAGCTGACCAAGAATCCCTGGCCAAGCATCTGCATCATGACCTGAATAGACAACCTAAGCTCTCTTTCGCGACAACAGAACAGCAAACCCAATGCTAAAGCGGGTTTTCCAGGTGCTCGAGTTTGCCGTGAAAGAGGAGCGCCGCGTACTAAATGTACGCAAGCGACGGTTTGAACGGCAAACTCGGGTGCCTGGGAAAGCCGCTATTTCAGAACCCAGTTGTCGAAGGAAAGACCGTAATCTGCGTACTTGTCGCACAGATCCTTGACCGTGCCGTCCTCATAGAGCGCCTTGAGCGACTCGGTCACGGCGTCGGCCGACTTGGTGTCGCCCTTCTTAAAGCCGACGGCGTAGTGCTCGCTGGACAGCGGCTCATCAAGCTGCGTATAGGCATCGGGCTTGGCGGCAAGCTGATACTGGGCAATCGAAAGGTCGCAAGCCACGGCATCGACCGCGCCGCTCTCAAGCTGCATAAAGGCCGTGTTGTACTCGCCGATCGTGTCGAGCGTGGCAAACGTCGCCGCCAGATCCTTCTGGTCACCCTCGAGTACATCCTGCGCAGCGGAATCGGTCTGGGTAATCACGGTCTTGCCGGCAAGATCGTCCCAGCCTTTGATGCCCGCATCCTTCTTTACCACCAGCACCTGCTCGTTGAGCATGTACGGCTCGGAGAACGTGTAGTCGTCCTCGCGACCCTCCATGGTAAAGCCGTTCCAGATGCAGTTGATGGCGCCGGAGTTGAGCAGCGTGTCCTTGGCATCCCAATCGATGGCCTCGTAATCGACTTCCCAGCCCTGTTTATCGGCAACGGCCTTGGCAAGGTCGAGGTCAAAGCCCGTGTACTCGCCGTCATCGCCCACAAAGCCGTACGGAGGATAGGACTTATCAAAGCCCACCACGAGCTTCTTGGATTCCGCAGCGCCCTTCACATCCTTGGCCGCGGTAGATCCAGCAGCGGAGCCCTTGCCGGCACCACCGCCGCAGCCGACAAGACCAAGGCCAAGCACCGTAGCGAGCGAGCCGGCTAGACCAACAAACTGACGACGAGACATATCGGTATTCATAGTATTCCCCCTTGATGGCACTTTAGTTAGGTAAAGTGAGTCATGTAACGTTCAGAATCATACACTTTAGTGAGATGGAGTACAAGGGCGGGCAACCGTCGTTGGGCTTATCGCTGACACGATTAAACCGCTTGTATATCGTCTGCTGGCTTGGCACGGTACAATACTTGCAGCTTTAATTCATGAATTAGTGGAGTTATTGATGGCAGAATCTCGTGCGGAGCGTAAGGCTCGTCGTGCTTTGATCGAGGCGGCTGAGGGGTCGGGGGAGAAAAAATCTTCTAAGAAATCCAAGTCGTCTCTGAATGCGAAGGGTCAGCCGGCTAAGGGCAAGGCTAAGGCCAAGCGTCCCGGCTCTCGTCGGAACGAGGATAAGGCATCTCAGACTCGCTCCAAGCGCTCACATAAAGATCAGGTTTCGTCTGCGCGTAAGGCTGTGGACCCCAAGTCTCCCTGTTCGATCATGAAAGCTTGCGGTGGGTGTACGGCGCTCAATCGTCCTTATAAGAAGCAGCTCGCCGCCAAGCAGGCTGCTATGGAGGAGCTTTTTGCTTCGCTTTGTGAGCGTGAGGGCATTGATGTAGATCCTATTCGTGGCATGGGTGTCACCCTGGGCGACCCGGGCAAATATCCTGCGCCGCGTGGCTTTCGTCATAAGGCTGCCACTCCCTTTGCTCCCGGTAAGGAGGGCGCCGTCCGTTGCGGTTTCTTTGAGCGCGGCACGCACAAGATCGTTGCCGTACCCGAATGCCCCGTCGAGGCACCGGGCGCCCGTCAGATTCTCAACGGCATCGCACGCGAAGCTGAGCGGCTGCATATTCCCGCCTTTAATGAGGACAAGCATCTTGGTTTGCTTCGCTATGCCGTCGTCCGCTGCGGCTGGCGCACCGACCAGATCATGGTCACGCTCGTGACCGCTCAGCGCGACTTGCCGCATGCGCAGGAGTTCTTTGAGGCTGTCGCCGCACTCAATCCGCACATCGTCACCGTCGCCCAAAACATCAACGGACGTCCCGGCAACGCCATCCTCGGCGAGGAAACCCGCATTGTATATGGCGCCGAGTGCATGCGCGACCAGCTGCTCGGCTGCGAGTTCGATATCTCCCCCACCGCGTTCTACCAGACCAACCCGCAGCAGACCGAGCTGCTCTATCAGCTCGCGATTGACGGCATGGACCTGCAGCAGGGCGACGTACTCATGGATGCCTATTGCGGTAGCGGAACTATCGGCCTGTGCGCGGCCAAAGCCGCCCAGGACAAGGGCGTCGGCATTATGCTGCTCGGCGTGGAGCGCAACCCGGCGGGCGTTGCCGACGCACGCTGCAATGCCGAGCTCAACGGCCTCACCCGCAGCGCTTGGTTTATGGCCGACGATGCCACCGACTACATCCTAGATGCCGCCGATAACAACGAGCGGGTCGATGTCCTTTCCATCGACCCGCCGCGCGCCGGCTCCACGCCCGAGTTCCTCGAGGCCGCCTGCGCACTTAAGCCGCGCCGCATCACCTATATCAGCTGCAACCCCGTGACCCAAGAGCGCGACCTGCACCAGCTCCTCGACGGTGGCTACCGACTGCTCAAGATCACGCCCGTCGACATGTTCCCTCACACCGACCACACCGAAACCGTAGCGGTCCTCGAACGCCGCTAACCAACCTCAGTAGATTTTTGGGACAAGAAAGGGGGCGACCCGCCTGGACCGCCCCCTTCGCTTGGTTTATAAACTCCGCTACATCCCATTGCGCAGATTGCACACGCCGGCTGCCGCCATCTCGCGCAGCAGCGTCTCGCGGTCGCGCGTCACGATCAAATCCAGCGGGAAGTGAATCTCGTCGAGCATCTTGCGCGCGTGATCGAGCTTGCCAATGGCCATGCCAATGTGGGCATCGGTTGACACGCCAATGCCCACGCCCAGCTCGGCGCAGCGCTCGGCGATCTTGCGGCATACGGCCCAATGCTCAGTGTCGACACCGTGTTCAAGACTATGGTTGTTGATCTCGATAATCTTGTGCTTGGCCTTAGCTGCCAACAGCACCTCGTCGATATCGAACGGCACGCCCGAACGCCCCGTGTGACCCAGCATGAACACCTTGGGGTGCTCCAGGGCATTGATATACATCTCGGTCGTCTGGGCCAGCGTCGCGCCTTCAGCAATCTGCGGATTATGCACGCTCGCAACCAAATAATCCAAATTACGCGTAACCAAATCGAACAGCGAATGCTGACGGCTGTACGAATCGCCGGCAATATCGAGCGTGACAGGGGTGTCCTCGCCAAACAGGCTTCCGTCCAGCGAAACGATATCGGCCTCGGCACCACGCAGCACCAGCACGCCGCTCCAAATGCGCGGCCAGATATCCTGGTTGATAAAGAATTGGTAACTGCGCAGGTCATTGGGACAAGCC